>NZ_JBFACU010000009.1:0-239773 GCF_040641015.1 Streptomyces sp. NPDC021356
AGCGCCCCCGCGTCCCGTCAGTACCCCGTGTCACACCCCCAGCCCGACCGCCGGGGGGCCCCCCCCTACCCCCCGCCCCCCCCCCCTCGTCGTACGACGTCATCGCGTACGTCATTCCACGTCTTGCTCCACGCCACGCGGACGTCCGGCTCGTGGACGTCCGGCTCGTGGACGTCCGGCTCGTGGACGTCCGGCGCGTGGACGTCCGGCGCGTGGACGCTACATCCGCACCTCGACCGTCCCCGCCAGCCGGTCGTGCAGACCGCGGCCGTCACGGTCCCAGATCAGGGCAGGGAGCGCGACGCACAGCAGGACCGTGCGCAGCAGGGCGCGCAGCGGCTGGACGCCGCCGGTGCGCAGGGCGACCACGCGCAGGCCGAACAGGCGCTTGCCGGGGGTGCAGCCGACGGTGCCGACGGTCAGGACGCCGAGCAGGAAGAAGATGAGCAGGCCCCAGTTGCCGGTCGCCTGCTCGTAGCCGTGGGTGATCAGGCCGTATGCGATCAGCATGCACAGCGCCCAGTCGACGGCGACGGCGCCGAGGCGCCGACCCGGGCGGGCGATCGAGCCCGGTCCGTCCTCGGGCAGCCCCAGTCGTTCGCCCCGGTAACCGAGGTCGGCGCCCGCGTCTTCCATGGCTGCGCGCGGCCCGGAGAGCCACGATCCCACTGCTTGCCTGTTGTCCACCCGTCCACGGTACTGCGAGGCTGGATGGAGGAAGGCCGCCGGGGTGTCCGCGGCGTGACCCCGCCCGGGCCGGTTAACTTCTGCGAAACAAATGGGTCACGCCCGGGAAATCACCCGTCCCTAGGGTCGAGGCACCGTGTGCCACCGCACTGGCCGCACGCACGATCTACCACCCCGGCGGGACGGTCGGGAGTAGGAGGAGCTGGATGTTCCAGAACGCCGACGAGGCCAAGAAGTTCATCGCGGACGAGGACGTCAAGTTCGTCGACGTCCGCTTCTGCGACCTTCCGGGCGTCATGCAGCACTTCACGTTGCCCGCCGAGGCGTTCGACCCCGACGACGAGCAGGCCTTCGACGGATCCTCGATCCGTGGTTTCCAGGCCATCCACGAGTCGGACATGGCCCTGCGCCCCGACCTGTCCACCGCGCGCGTGGACCCGTTCCGCCGGGACAAGACGCTCAACATCAACTTCTTCATCCACGACCCGATCACGGGCGAGCAGTACTCCCGTGACCCGCGCAACGTGGCGAAGAAGGCCGAGGCGTACCTGGCCTCCACCGGGATCGCCGACACCGCGTTCTTCGGCCCCGAGGCCGAGTTCTACGTCTTCGACTCCGTCCGCTTCCGGACCGCCGAGAACGAGTCCTTCTACCACATCGACTCCGAGGCGGGCGCCTGGAACACCGGTGCGGTGGAGGACAACCGCGGCTACAAGGTCCGCTACAAGGGCGGCTACTTCCCGGTCCCGCCGGTCGACCACTTCGCCGACCTGCGCGCCGAGATCTCCCTGGAGCTGGAGCGGTCCGGCCTGAAGGTCGAGCGCCAGCACCACGAGGTGGGCACCGCCGGGCAGGCCGAGATCAACTACAGGTTCAACACGCTGCTCGCCGCCGCGGACGACCTCCAGCTCTTCAAGTACATCGTGAAGAACGTGGCCTGGAAGAACGGCAAGACCGCGACCTTCATGCCGAAGCCGATCTTCGGTGACAACGGCTCGGGCATGCACGTGCACCAGTCGCTGTGGAGCAACGGCGACCCGCTGTTCTACGACGAGGCCGGGTACGCGGGCCTGTCGGACACCGCCCGCTACTACATCGGCGGCATCCTCAAGCACGCCCCGTCGCTGCTGGCCTTCACCAACCCGACGGTGAACTCCTACCACCGTCTGGTGCCGGGCTTCGAGGCCCCGGTGAACCTGGTGTACTCGCAGCGCAACCGCTCCGCCGCGATGCGTATCCCGATCACCGGTTCGAACCCGAAGGCCAAGCGCGTGGAGTTCCGCGCCCCCGACGCCTCCGGCAACCCGTACCTGGCGTTCTCCGCCCTGCTGATGGCGGGCCTGGACGGCATCAAGAACAAGATCGAGCCGGCCGAGCCGATCGACAAGGACCTCTACGAGCTGGCTCCCGAGGAGCACGCGAACGTGGCGCAGGTCCCGACCTCCCTCGGCGCGGTCCTCGACCGCCTGGAGGCCGACCACGAGTTCCTCCTCCAGGGCGACGTGTTCACGCCGGACCTGATCGAGACGTGGATCGACTACAAGCGCGCCAACGAGATCGCCCCGCTGCAGCTGCGCCCGCACCCGCACGAGTTCGAGCTGTACTTCGACGTGTGATCGACCCCGGCACCGGTGCCGTCCGGTGCCGCCGCAGAGCCGCCCCCCGTGCATTCCTCGCACGGGGGGCGGTTCTCGCTGGTGGTGCCGGTCGTGGGCCGCTCGCCGGCGTCACGGCACGATCACGATCACGGAGCCCGGGTTGTAACCGAACCCGTAGCCGTACCCGTACCCGGGGCCGTAGAGGGCGCCGCGGCCGCTGCGGTGGCCGTAGCAGTTGCTGCTCCACCAGCCGCAGCCGTGGTGGGACGTGGCCGAGGTGGTCCGGGGCGTGGCCGCCGAGGCGGTGCCCGCCGTGCCGATCGCCGCGCCGCCCGCCAGCAGGACGCCGGCGGCGGAGAGTGCGAGCAGACGCCTCGCGCGTGGTGCTTTCATGGAATACCTTCCTTCCACCCACTCCTGCAGCTTCTCGGGGAACGTGACGGAAGGCCGCGGCCGCAGCGCGATCACACTCACTGAGGCTAGCGGCCCCCCGACGGCTCAGCATCTTGAGCCGAACGGGGGACGTCCCCGCACAACCTTCCGGCGTCTCGCGGGTCTCCTACTGACGGGAGTCGGCCCCGGCCGGGCCCCAGGAGCCAGCCAGAGGCAGGAAGGGTCAAGAGGATGACCGGACACGACGAATTCGAGCGTGAGTTCGATCACCACTGGGTGGGCGCCGCCGAGCACAAGGAGCCCTCCGCGCGGGCCCGGATGCTCGCCGCCCGCTGGAAGGACGACCCGCCGGGCCCGGTCCCCTTCCGCGGCGATCCCGGCCCGGCGGCCCCCCGCCGCTCCTCGTGGATGTCGACGGCCGTCGTCCTCGGCTGCGTGGCCGCCCTCGTCCTCCTCATCGGCTACGCCCGGACCCGCTCCGTGTACTGAGCCGAACAGGACCGGACCGGGCCGGTCCGAGGCGGCCCCGCAGGTGCACACTGGATGGCGGGACGAGTGCCTGACTGCGGGGTGATGCAAGATGCAGAGCCGCTTCCGGAGCGACCGGCGGCTGACCGTGCGCATGGGGCTCACGCTGTTCCTGCTCGGGTTGCTGTACGTGGCGTTCGTGGCCGCGCTGATCGTGCTGCTGAAGTCGTGGGTGCTGGTCGTGGTGATCGCGGCCGGGGTGCTCATCGCCCAGTACTGGTTCTCCGACCGGATCGCGCTGTTCGCGATGCACGGCCGGGTGGTGGAGCGGGAGGAGTTCCCCGAGCTGCACGCGGTGGTCGACCGGCTGTGCGCCATGGCGGACATGCCCAAGCCGGTGGTCGCCGTGTCCAACATGGACATGCCGAACGCGTTCGCGACCGGCCGCAACCCGGACAACGCCGTGGTGTGCGTGACGACGGGCCTGCTGCGGCGGCTGGAACCCGCCGAACTGGAGGGCGTCCTCGCGCACGAGCTGTCGCACGTGGCCCACAAGGACGTCGCCGTCATCACGGTCGCGTCCTTCCTCGGCGTGCTCGCCGGACTCGTCGTCCGGTTCGCCTTCTACTCGGAACTCCTCGGCGGCCGGGGCCGCAAGGACCAGAACACCCTGGCCGTGTTCGCCATGGTGATGGGCGTGTCCGCGGCCGTGTACGCGATCAGCTTCCTGCTGATCAGGGCGCTGTCGCGGTACCGGGAGCTGGCCGCGGACCGGGCGGCGGCCCTGCTGACCGGGCGGCCCTCCGCGCTGGCGTCCGCGCTCACCAAGGTCACGGGCGACATCGCCCGGATCCCCTCGGAGGACCTGCGCACCGCCCAGGCCTTCAACGCGTTCTACTTCACGCCGGCGCTGGGCTCCGACCCCGGCATCGCCCGGCTCTTCTCCACCCACCCGAGCCTGGAGCAGCGTCTTGAGCAGCTGGGGCGGATCTCCGCCGAGCTGGGCGAGGCCGCCGCGCCGGGGAAGGCGGGCTGAGGATGGGTCTCTGGGACATCCTGCTCGGCCGCACCAGACCCGCCCCGCCCGACCTGGACCAGCTCTTCGCGCTGCCCTCCGCGGCGGTGACGCTCCAGGCGGCGGCCGGTTTCACGCCGACCGGGCAGGGCGCGGTGTGCTTCGCCACGGTGGAGGGCGCGGCCTTCGAGCAGGCCCACCGCGAGGTGCAGGCCCTCCTGGACGCGGACGCCGACCGCCCGGGCCCGCCGGTGGAGCTGAGCCGGGACTCCTACGGCTACTCCTGGCTGCTCTCCCGCCGCACCCCGGACCAGCTGCCCGAGCTCGTCAACGACCTGCACGCCGTGAACAGCGCCATGGAGGTGGACGGCTTCGGCCCCCAGCTCCTGTGCTCCCTGGCCGCCTTCGAGGACGACACGGGCCGCCGGCTGGCGCTGGTGTACCTGTACAAGCGGGGGACCTTCTACCCGTTCGCCCCGCTGCCCGGCCAGGACCGGCGCCGCGACAACGCCCTGGAGATCCAGGTCAGGGCCGCGCTCGCGAGCGATCTGCGCGTCGAGGAGGACCTGAGCCGCTGGTTCCCGGTGTGGGGGGCCCCGGGGCTGTGAGCTGCCCGGCCGGGCCGCGCAGCCGCCGGGACGCCGGTCCCCCGTCGTCGGCGGGGCGGACCGCCGGCCCCGAGGCGGGTGACCCCGCGTTTCCGCACGCCGCCGAAGAAGGAACCGGCGACGGCGGTCCAGGCGGTCGGCGGCGCCCCACCGGGTGCCCCGCACGGCGCGGGGCACCCGGTGGGATGCGGCGGGCGGGTCAGCGGGCGTAGCGCATCAGGGCGCGGACCATGTGGCAGGTGGTGTCCGACGGCGGGTGGACGCCGATGAGTTCGGCGGTGCTCCGTATCGTCTCGTTGCGCGCCTGGTTCGGCATGTGGACGCCGGAGTCGAGCAGGGCGATGGCGAGTCGCATCGCCTTCAGCCGGCGGTTGTGCGTGACGTACCACTCGCGCGGGCGTCCGGGCGGCAGCGGGCGCTTGTGCACGGGTGCGTAGGGCTGGTCGAGCTGGACGGGGCGCTTGGCGGTGGACTGGGTCGGCGACGGCTTCGGCTTCAGTGCGGCAGCGGGCACGGGCATCCTCCTGTCGCGAGGGGCGCCGGCCGGAGACGGAGTCTTCCGTGACGCCCTCGAACACTGCCTCCATTCTACTGCCGGGCACTGACAACGGGATGGCCCCAGCACCCCGCAAATGCCCAGGTGAGCAGGGAAATTGTCGCCCTGTCAGCCGAGGTTCGCACGGGGCTGACGGGACGGAAGAAAATCGAACAGAGTCTCATCGGGCGGGCGGCTGGACGTAGTCCTCCAGCCGGGCCACGGCGAACCCCTGCTCCTGGATGCGCTTGAGCAGGTTGGCGAACATCGTCGTCATGCTGGTGCCCTTGAGTTCGGAGGGCCCGCGGAAGTGGGCCAGGATGATGTCGCCGGGGCGCAGCTTCTTGTCCGCGGTCTGGTACTGCATGTTGCGGATCTGCATGGACTCCCGCCACCACACGATCGCCCGGGGGCCGCACGCGTCCACCGCGGCCTTGGTGGCGGCGTCGTACGCGCCGTAGGGCGGCCGGAACAGCAGCGGGGCGGTGCCGTAGTTGCGGGTGAGGATCTTCTGGTCGCCGCAGATCTCCTGCTTCTGGCGGGTGAGCGGGAGGGTGTTCATGACGGGGTGGTGCAGGGTGTGGTTCTGGATGTGGTTGCCCATCGCCTGCAGCGGCTTGAAGTAGGCGTAGTCCGACTTCACCGCGTCGTTCATCAGGAACATCGTGACGGGGACCTTCAGGTCCCGCATCATCGCGATGAACCGGGGGTCCTTCTCCTGCCCGTCGTCGAGGGTGACGAAGACGACCTTCTGCCGGGTCGGTATGTGGGTGAGGACCGGCACGGTGCCGTGCGCGGAGAGTTTGACGGGCTTGTCGGCCGGGGGCGCCGGCGCGGCGGGCAGGGGCTTCAGCCCCCACATGTGCCAGGCGGCGGCGGGGGCGCCGGACGCCTCCCGGTGGGTCCCGGCCGTGGGGGCGGGGCGCTGGGCCCCGGTCGTGGGCGGGACCGCGCCGTCCGTGCTCCCGCCGTCGTCCCCGCCCGTGCCGCAACCGCCGGCCGTCAGCGCCAGGACGGCGGTGCCCGCCAGCGCTCCGTAGAACCTGCTGCCCCTGTGGTGCCGCTTCACCGCGCCGTTCTCCCTCTGATGTGTGTCGAGATGTGCCGTACCGGCGCCCATGAAGACGTGTCGTACGCACGTTCGGTGCCGTTCCCGGCCGAGGGGAACGCTGCGCGGGCCGCCGGCGGGAGTTCGGCGGCTACCGTGGCCCTATGGAGATCTGGATCAACCCGGCCTGCTCGAAGTGCCGCAGCGCGATCGGCCTGCTCGACGCCGAGGGCGCCGAGTACACCGTGCGCCGCTACCTGGAGGACGTACCGACTCAGGACGAGATCCGGGCGGTGCTCGGCCGGCTCGGGCTCGAACCGTGGGACATCACCCGCACCGAGGAGGCCGCCGCCAAGGAGCTGGGGCTGAAGGAGTGGCCGCGGGACGCCGGGGCACGCGACCGCTGGATCGCCGCGCTGGCCGCGCACCCGAAGCTGATCCAGCGCCCGATCATCACGGCCGACGACGGCACGGCGGTGGTGGCGCGGACGGAGGAGGCGGTACGGGACGCGCTCGACCGCGGGTGAGCGGACCGCCGGGCGCCGCTCGCGCTCGCGGTCGCGGTCACGGTCACGGGTAACACGGGGTTCACACTCGGGCAACGGCCGGGAAACCGGCCGTTGACAGGCTGCGGGCATCCACCGCGGCGCCCTGCCGCAGCGCCGCCGGTCGCGCCACGCACCGCGAGTGCGCCCGTGACACCCCGAAGGATGTGACCCCCGTGAGCTTCAAGGCCGAGTACATCTGGATCGACGGCACCGCGCCGACGGCCAAGCTGCGCTCCAAGACGAAGATCCTCGGTGACGACGCCAAGGGTGGCGAGCTGCCCCTGTGGGGCTTCGACGGCTCCTCCACCGACCAGGCCGAGGGGCACTCCTCCGACTGCGTGCTCAAGCCGGTCTTCTCCTGCCCGGACCCGATCCGCGGCGGCGGGAACGTCCTCGTCCTGTGCGAGGTCCTCGACATCGACCTCGCCCCGCACGCCTCCAACACCCGGGCCGCGCTCGCCGGGACCGCCGAGCGGTTCGCCGCGCAGGAGCCGGTCTTCGGCATCGAGCAGGAGTACACCTTCTTCAGCGGCGGCCGCCCGCTCGGATTCCCCGCGAACGGCTTCCCCGCCCCGCAGGGCGGCTACTACTGCGGGGTCGGCGCCGACGAGATCTTCGGCCGCGACATCGTCGAGGCCCACCTGGACAACTGCCTGAAGGCGGGCCTGGGCATCTGCGGCATCAACGCCGAGGTCATGCCGGGCCAGTGGGAGTTCCAGGTCGGCCCGCTCGCCCCGCTGGAGGTCGCCGACCAGCTGTGGGTGGCCCGCTGGCTGCTCTACCGCACGGCCGAGGACTTCGGTGTCCGCGCCACCCTCGACCCCAAGCCGGTCAAGGGCGACTGGAACGGGGCCGGCGCGCACACCAACTTCTCCACGAAGGCGATGCGCGAAGGGCCCGAGGGCTACGCCGCGATCATCACGGCGTGCGAGTCGCTGGGCGAGGGCTCGAAGCCGCTGGACCACGTCAAGAACTACGGCGCCGGCATCGACGACCGCCTCACCGGCCTGCACGAGACGGCACCGTGGGACCAGTACTCCTACGGGGTCTCCGACCGCGGCGCCTCGGTCCGCATCCCCTGGCAGGTCGAGAAGGACGGCAAGGGCTACATCGAGGACCGCCGTCCGAACGCCAACGTCGACCCGTACGTCGTGACACGGCTGCTCGTCGACACCTGCTGCGCCGCGCTGGAGAAGGCCGGCCAGGTCTGATCCACCCGGGGCGACCCGGCTCTTTCCGCAGGGCGCTCACCGTCGGGTGGGCGCCCTGCGGGCTGTCCGGGACCCGTCCAAGCTGTGAGAGGAGGGTCCTGTCCGGGCGCGGTGTCTGCTTCAATGGACTCATGGCCGGCTTCCAGCAGAACACCTCGACAGGTCGCCATGACCTCGAGCCCTTCTGGCCTTCCCGTCAGCACCACGACTTCGACCGGGTGTGTTGCCGCGCGACGAACGCGCGGGCCCTCTGAAGCCGTACACCCCGGCCTTCGGCCAGCGCGGAACGACGTACGTCCCCCGGCGCGCCCGACCACGAACTCGCGGCCGCCGCCTCGTCCGACGAACTCCTCGCGCGAAAGAGCTGACCTCTCATGGCGACCACTCGTTCCCTGACCACCGCAGCCCTCCCCGCCGCATCGGCCTCCCCCTCCCCCGCTCCCCCCGCAGCACGGCACCGGCTGCGGGCCGTGGACCTGGACGAGGTCGTGGAGGTGGCGGACCTCCTGCCGCCGGGCGCCACCTGGCTGCCGGCTCCGCCGCACGCCCTGCCCGCGCTGCCGGGCCGGCCCCCGATGGTCGGCTACCTGGTGCTCGTCCCGGCCGACCAGCAGCCGCCGTTCGCCCCGGTGGCGGCCGTGCCGGACCAGCCGCAGGACCTGCCGTCCGCGGGCACCGCACCGGCCGCGACGGCCGCCGACGGCGGTGACAGCGCCGACAGCCCCGACAGCGGTGACCCGCTCGTCCGGGTCGACCCGGTACGGCGCGTCGCCGACGTGGGCGGGCGTGAACTCGACCTCACCTACCTGGAGTTCGAACTCCTCGCCCACCTCGTCGCCCACCCGCACCGGGTGCACACCCGCGACCAGCTGGTCACCACGGTCTGGGGTTACGGCCACGTGGGCGACGGCCGCACCGTGGACGTCCACGTGGCCCGGCTGCGCCGCAAGCTCGGCACCGAACACCGGGGCGCCATCCAGACGGTGCGCCGGGTCGGCTACAGGTACGCGCCGCCGACCGGCCGTTGATCCGCCGGGCCGCTCTGCCGACAGCAGAGGCCTGTTCCCTCCCGCCGCCGGGCCGGGCACAGTCACCGGTATGAGACTTCTGGTGCTGGGTGGTTCGGATTTCGCGGGGCGGGCCGTCGTCGAGGCGGCGGTCGGGCGCGGCTGGGACGTGACGGTCCTGAACCGGGGGCAGCGGGCGGAACCCGTCCCCGGGGTGCGGTCGCTGCGCGGCGACCGCACCGCGCCCGACGGGTTGGCCGCCCTCGCCGCGCACGACGGCGACTGGGACGCGGTCGTCGACACCTGGTCGGCCGCGCCCCGGCCGGTCCGTGACGCGGCACGGCTGCTGCGGGAGCGCGCCGGGCGGTACGTGTACGTGTCGACGTGCTCGGTGTACGCCTGGGCGCCGCCCGCCGGGTACACCGAGGACGCGCCGCTGGTGGAGGGCGCCGCCGCGGACGCGGACGCCACCGACTACGCCCGGGACAAGCTGGGCGGCGAGCTGGCGGTGACCGGCGCGTTCGGGGCGGACCGTGCGGTGCTGGTGCGCTCGGGGCTGATCCTCGGGCCGTACGAGAACATCGGCCGACTGCCCTGGTGGCTCGGCCGGATCGCCCGGGGCGGCCCCGTACTGGCGCCCGGTCCGCGGGACCTGCCGTTGCAGTACGTCGACGCCCGCGACCTGGCCGAATGGATCCTCGGAGCGGTGGAGCAGGAGCTGAGCGGCCCCTACAACCTGATGAGCCCCCAGGGCCACGCCACCATGGGCTCCCTGCTGGAGGCGTGCGTGGAGGCGACCGGCGCCGACGCCGAGCTGCGCTGGACGGACCCCGAGGTGATCGTCGACGCGGGCATCGAACCGTGGACGCAGCTCCCGGTGTGGGTCCCCCCGGGCAGCGAGGGCCACGACGCCCTGCACGGCGCGGACGTCTCCCGGGCCGTCGCCACGGGCCTGCGCTGCCGGCCCGTCACCGAGACGGTCACCGACACCTGGGACTGGCTGAGCCGCATCGGCGGCACCGCACCCCAGCGCCCCGACCGGCCCCCCGTGGGACTCGACGCCGCCGTGGAAGCGAAGGTGCTGGGGCTCGGGCAGGTGTAGTCGCGGGCGCCTCACCGGCACAGGGGTGGGGCTGGCGACACCCCCGGTGCGGGGGACCGGCCCCGTGACGTGCGACCGCGGGCCGGGACAGACTGGCGGCATGGACACGAAGAACGGGAGCAGCACAGGCGTCCGGGCCACCGGGGACGGGGACGCGGCCGGGCGGGCGAGGGCGGTCGGGACGGCCGGGCTGCGGGGGCTCGTCCTCGCCGTCGTCTCGCTCGCCGGGTCGCTCACGCTGTTCGTGCTGTCCGTCCTGTCGCTCGCCTTCATCCTCCTCGGTGTCGGTGTGCTCACCACCCCGGTGGTGCTCGGCGCGGTGCGCGCGTTCGCCGACCGGCGGCGGGTGGCGGCCGCCGAGTGGGGCGGCGTACGCATCCCGCGCGCCTACCGGCCGCTGCCCGAGGGCGCCGGCCCCTGGCGCCGCACGGTCGGCATGCTCGGCGATCCGGCGACCTGGCGGGACCTCGGATGGCTGGCGGCCGACATGACGGCGGGGTTCGTGACCGCGCTGCTGCCCGCCGCCCTGCTGTTGTACCCGCTGGAGGGCCTCGCGCTGGCAGCGGGCCTGTGGCGGGTGTTCACCGACGGCACGCACATCGGGTACTGGTACGCGTTCGTGCCGATCTCGGGCCAGGGCTCCGCCCTCGGCGCGGCCGCCCTCGCGGTGGCGTTCCTCGTGGCCGCCTGGTTCCTCACCCCGCTCCTGCTCCGGGGCCACTTCCTGCTCACCCGGGCCGTGCTCGCCGGTGACGGCGGCGAACTGGCGGAACGGGTGCGGGTGCTGACCGAGACCCGCCGCGACGCCGTCGACACCTCCGCCGCCGAACTGCGGCGCATCGAACGCGACCTGCACGACGGAGCCCAGGCCCGGCTGATCGCGATGGGCCTGGACCTCGGCACCGTGGAGACGCTCATCGACCGGAACCCGCAGCGGGCCAAGGAACTGCTGGCGCAGGCCCGGAAGAACTCCGCCGACGCCCTGGTCGAACTGCGCGACCTGGTGCGCGGCATCCATCCGCCGGTGCTCGCCGAGCGCGGCCTCGGCGACGCGGTCAGGGCCCTGGCGCTGCGGATGCCCGTCGGCACGGAGGTGACGGTAGACCTCCCCGGCCGGGCCGACGCCCCGGTGGAGTCGGCGGCGTACTTCGCGGTCAGCGAGGTGCTCACCAACGCCGTCAAGCACTCCGGCGCCGACCGCGTCTGGATCGACCTGCACCACCGCGAGGGGACGCTGCGCATCGCGGTCACCGACAACGGCGGGGGCGGCGCGGTGGCCGGGGCGGGTTCGGGTCTGTTTGGCGTCGAGCGGCGGCTCGGTACATTCGACGGCGTCCTGGCCGTCAGCAGTCCCGCGGGCGGCCCCACCATGGTCACCATGGAGATTCCGTGCGCGTTGTCCTAGCCGAAGACCTCTTCCTGCTGCGTGACGGGCTGGTCCGCCTCCTGGAGGCCCACGACTTCGAGATCGCGGCGGCCGTCGGGACCGGCCCCGAACTGGCCCGTGCGCTGGCCGAGCTGGAGCCGGACGTCGCCGTGGTCGACGTACGCCTGCCGCCCACGCACACCGACGAGGGGCTGCAGTGCGCGCTGCGGGCGCGGCAGGACAGGCCGGGGCTGCCCGTGCTGGTCCTCTCCCAGCACGTGGAGCAGTTGTACGCGCGCGAGCTGCTGGCCGACGGCAACGGCGCGGTGGGGTACCTGCTCAAGGACCGGGTGTTCGACGCGGCCCAGTTCGTGGACGCGGTGCACCGGGTCGCCGCGGGCGGTACGGCCATGGACCCGCAGGTCATCCAGCAGTTGCTGGCCCGGCGCTCCGGCGCGGACCGGCCGCTGTCCCGGTTGACGCCGCGCGAGCTGGAGGTGCTGGAGCTGATGGCGCAGGGGCGTTCGAACACGGCGATCGCCACGCAGCTCGTCGTCACCGAGCGGGCCGTCGCCAAGCACACCTCGAACATCTTCGCCAAGCTCGGTCTGGAGGTCTCGGACGACGACAACC
This sequence comes from Streptomyces sp. NPDC021356, assembly GCF_040641015.1. NCBI lineage: Bacteria > Bacillati > Actinomycetota > Actinomycetes > Kitasatosporales > Streptomycetaceae > Streptomyces > Streptomyces sp. NPDC021356. The sequence continues at coordinate 12,220 of NZ_JBFACU010000009.1, forward strand.
GCCGCGTGCTGGCCGTCCTCGCCCACCTCGACCGCGACCGCTGATCCCGCCCGGACCCGGGCCACCGGGAGGCGGACGGTGTGCGACAGCGATGGCCGACGGTGTGCCACTGGCGGAGGCTGTGGTCAGTGGCCGCCGCTCGGGGGCTCGCAGGCGGTGCCGTCGGGATAGCCGCCGAAGGCGTCGGCCCTGGTGGACTCACTGTTCATCGTGCCCTCCACACACCAGGGAGAGGCACCGATGTCGATGAGGAAGCCGGCCCCGGACCCGTTCTGGTACGCCTGCACCTTCCCGGTGGGGTAGCCGAGGCGGGTGAGCGCGTTGCGGATGCCGGCCGGGGTGAAATCACCTCGCCGGCGCAGCGGTTCGAGTGCACTCCTGACGCGTTCGACGGCGGTGAGTCCGTCGCAGCGGCTCTGGCCGTGGAGCGGGATGGGAACCCTGAAGCCGTGGTTCTCGGCGTAGTGGTCGGTCGGCGGCGCGGTCGAGCCGGGGGAAGCGGCAGCCGTGGGCGCCGTCGGCCTCGGGCTCTCGCCGGGGCAGGGGAAGTCCGCCGGCGTACTCGGCGTCGATATGCCGGTCGGCGTCGGATGCGAACGCCGGTACGCGTCGGCGGTGTCTCCTGCCCGCTGGGTGCCGCACCCCGCCGCCGCCAGCAGAGCCACCACCGCCAACGGCAGCATCCCGAGACGGGCTCTCGTCTTCCTCGCCGTAGTCATCCCCCGATCCTTCACCGCGGCTCGGTGGGTGTCATGAGTACTTCTGCTCATCGTGCCCCAACTCCGAAGCCGACAGCCCCGGTCGGATCTCCTGGCGGGTCAGCTGAACACTTCCGCGAGGGCTCGTCTGCCGCTCCTCCGGTCGCTGGGGCAGGCCGCGGGCCCGGCCGGGCCCGCCCTTCGATACGGCCGCACCGCACGCCCCGCTCACATCCCCCGCCCCCGCAGCACACGTGTGCGAAAGTGGGCCGATGAACCAGGACTGGGAAGACCGCGTGGCCGCCGTCTGGGCCCGTATCGGCGAACTCCCCGAGAGCGAGGCGCCCGCCTTCCGCGCGCGCATCGACGCGCTCGTCGCGGAACTGCCCGCCGACAGCCCGATCGGGCCGTTCGAACAGGCCGGCGCGTGGGATTCCACGGGTCACCCGGACCGGGCCGTGCCGCTGTACCGCCAGGCGCTGGAGCGCGGGCTGGGCGGATACCGGGGCCGGCGCGCGAAGATCCAGCTGTCCAGCTCGCTGCGGAACCTGGGCCGGCCGGAGGAGGGAGTCAAGCTGCTCACCCCCGAACTGGACGCGCCCTCCGACGAGTTGGACGACGCCGTACGCGCGTGCCTGGCGCTGTGCCTGTCGAGCCTCGGCCGCGACCGCGAGGGCCTCTCCCTGGTCCTGGGCGCCCTCGCGCCCCACCTGCCCCGTTACCAGCGGTCGATGGCCAACTACGCGCGGCTGCTGGTGGATCCGGGCGACTGACACCACCGGGTGGCGGTGACCAACGGCCGATTCGCTCGTTCTGCTGAACGTGCAGTCACAGGATGTCGCCCCGCGCCGCCCCTCGTCCTCCTCCCGCCCCGTCGTCGACGTCGAACAGGCCGAAGCCGCGCTCGTCGAGCACTACCCCCGGCTGGTCCGGCTCGCCTACCTGGTGCTGCCGCCGGGCGCGGGCCGGAGCCGGCGTGTCCTGGCCGCGCACTCCCTGGTGCAGCGCGCGCTGCCCCGGGGCCGTTCCTCGGCGCCCGCGATCCCCGCGCAGGCGGCCGGCCACGACGGCGACCCGGGCTACACCTACCTCCGCCTCCAGGTGCTCCGTACGGCCCTGGAGGCCGGCCGGGCGAACGGGCGCGGCCGGCGGCGCGGACGCCGCCCGCTGCCGCCGCTGCTCCCGCAGGTGTGGGGGTTGCGGCTCTTCCCGCGGTCGGGCGGGACCGAAGAACTCGCCCTGGACCGGCAGCTCGCGTCGCTGGCCGCCCCCGTCCGCGCCGCCTACGTCCTGCGCGGTCTCGAACGGCTCCCGGACGCGGCCGTGCGCCAGGTGCTGTCGGCCGCGGGCGTGGCCGACCCGGGGGCCGCGCTGCGCGAGGCCGACCGGCTGCCCGCCCGGCACGCGCTGCTCGACTCCCCCGAGTTCGACCCGTGCTCGCTCCAGGCACGGCCCACCGATCTGGTGCGGCGCAGGCAGCACACCCGGGCCGCGCTCGCCGCCGCCGCGGCGCTCGCCGTGTGCGGTGCGCTGGTCGCGCTGCCCGGCGGCGGCTGGGGCCCGGACGGCGCCGCCGCCCCCGCCTACGCGCGAAACCCGTCCGCCGAGGCGGCCCTCGACCCGGCCCGGCTGACCCGGATCGACCCGGCCGCCTGGCGGACCTCCAGCCGTCTGGACTTCTCCGTGTGGCCGGCGCGCGGCAACCTCACCGGGGACGCGGCCCTGCTGCGCCGGGCGCTGGCCGTCTGGGCCCGCCCCGGCGGCTCCGTCCGGGTCTCGGCGACGCCCGGCACCGCGTCCGGCGGCCCCGCCGGACCGCCGCAACTGCTCTACGCCGGTGACGTCGACGGCGCGCACGTGGTGATCCTCTACGACGGTCTGCGCATCGCCCGCTACGCCGAACCGAAGGACTCCACGGCCGGTGCGGCCCTCGACTTCGCCCGGGTCGACGGTGCGAGCGGCGCGGAGGCGTCCGCGGTGGTCCTGGACCGCTCCGACGGCAACGTCCGTTATCTGACAGCGCCCTGGGTCCGCAAGGCCGCCCAGCGCGACCTGCTCAAGCCCGCGTCCGCCGCGCTGGACCTCGCTCTGGCGGACGGGGTGACCGGGCCGCTGGCCAGTGCGGTCCAGCAGACCGGGGCGTGCACCTCGTGGCGTGGGCTCCAGCTGACCGGCGACGGCGGCACGCAGGTGCTGAGCGATCTGGGCGAACTGGTCCCCGCGCTCCTCACCACGGGCAGGCCGACCGCACCGCACGGGGCGGCGGGCGCGGCGGGGCTGCGCGCGTGGGCGCCGTTCGCCTGTTCGCTGGGCGCGGTGCGCGGGCAGGGCGTCCGCTCGGTCAACGCCTGGCGGTTCGCCGAGCAGCCGCTGCCCGGGGCGAGCGGCACGGCCGCGTGGGCGTGCACCCGGGCCGAGACCTGGCGCGGCGGCGACCCCCGGGTGCTCGCCCAGGTCCGGGTGCCGGGCGGGACGTACGGGGCGGTCGCCGCCAAGGGCGAGGACGTGCCGGCGTGCGGCGCCCGTGACCCGCACGTCCTGGCCGGAGTGCTGTGGAAGTCGCGGGCCGGCACCTGGTACCTGCTCGCGGCCGGCGGCAAGGGCACGGCGTCGATCACCGCGACGGGCGGGGTCACCGCGTCCGCCCAGGGCAACCTGCTCGCCGTCCGGGCGAAGCAGGGAGCGCGGGCGGAGCTGAAGGGCACGCTGGCGGACGGCGGCTCACTGGCGGCACTGCACTAGACCTGCCAGGACCCCCGCGCCGGAACTGCGGCATCTCCCCCTCGGGCCTCGTGCTCGACATGTGACGGCCGGCGCCCCCGGACGGACGGCGCAGCGGGCCGCCGGGACGAACACCTCGCCCGGACCTGACCGTTCGCGGCCGGATCCGATCGGTAGGGTGGGCGTATGACTACCGGGGTGCGTCGCAGAATGGGAGTGGAGGAGCGGCGGCAGCAGCTGATCGGCGTCGCCCTCGAACTGTTCAGCCGGCGCTCGCCCGAGGACGTGTCCATCGACGAGATAGCGTCCGCGGCGGGCATATCGCGCCCGCTGGTCTACCACTACTTCCCCGGCAAGATCAGCCTGTACGAGGCCGCGTTGCAGCGCGCCGCCGACGACCTGGCGGGCCGGTTCGCGGAACCGCGCGAGGGGCCGCTGGGCGCGCGGCTGCTGCGCGTGATGCGCCGGTACTTCGACTTCGTGGACGAGCACGGGCCCGGTTTCGCGGCCCTGATGCGCGGCGGACCGGCGGTCGGCTCGACCACGGCCAACGCCCTCGTCGACTCCGTCCGGCAGGCCGCCCACGACCAGCTCCTGTCCCACCTCGGCGTCCAGGACCCGCCCGCCCGGCTGGACCTGGTGGTCCGTTCCTGGATCTCCCTGGCGGAGTCGACGGCGCTGATCTGGCTGGACGGCCGGCGCATCCCGCGCGCCGAGCTGGAGGTCCAGCTGGTGCACGACTTCGCCGCCCTCGTGGCCGTCGCCGCGGCCCACGACGAGGAGCTGACCGCGCTCCTGCGCGGCGTCTTCACGACGGAGCCGGCCGACGGCCCCTTCGGGGACCTGCTCGGCCGGCTCCTGAGACTGGCTTCCTGACTTCCCGGGCTTCCTAGGCGTCGAACTTGCGGTAGGAGGCGTCCAGGTCGCGTGCCTCGGCCGAGGCGTGCAGGGCCAGGCCACCGACCGGTTTCACATGGTCGCGCAGCGCGTCGAGCACGGCCTCCGCCAGCCGTGCCTTGGTCTCGTCGCTGCGCCCGGCCAGCAACCCGATCGTGACGTGCACGATCGCGTGCCCCTCGGCATCGGGACCGACGGTCGTGTCCTCGGTCCGCCGGAACTGCGTCTTGCACGCCGCAGGCTTGGCGTCCGCGATCTCGACGGTCCGCGCATGCACGTCCCGGGCGAAGGCGCCCCGGTCGAAGGCGTCCGCCAACTGCTCGGAGTAGTCGACGGTGATCTGCGGCATGAGCGCTCCTGTTCTGCTTCTACGACGACTTCCATGACGACGGGGTCACCCTAGTTCGTGAACACCGCCACCGTCCGGGCCGGGACCGTGAAGGTGCCGGTCCTCGGGGTGTACGTCGCGGTCTTCACCACCGGGTCCGTGCCGTGGGCCTGGGCCGGGTGCAGGCGGTAGGGGGCTCCCGTGAGGCCGGGGACGTGCTGGCTCCGCTGTTCGGGCGTGGCGTTGAAGACCACGATCAGGTTGCCGAGCTTCATGGTGATCACGCCGGGGGTCTCGTCCTTGCCGGACAGCGGGAAGGACAGCCGGGACTGCACCTGGGCGGCCGTGGCGAGGGAGAAGGCCTTCTCGCTCGTACGGATCCGCAGCAGGTCCCGGTAGGCGGCCGAGGCGCCCTGGATCTGCGGGCAGCCGACCTTGACGGAGGTGAGCAGCGGCTTGGCGTAGGGCCATTTGGCCTGGTTGCCGGCCGCCATCGGCAGGCCGCGGCCGAAGCCGTTGCCGTCCGCGCAGTTCCAGTGGATGGCGTTGAACCAGTCACCGCTGTCGAAGGAGTCCCGGTCCAGGGACTTGGAGCGCAGCAGGTCGGTGCCGGCCTGGGAGAGCGCGGGGCCCTGCGAGAGCGCGGCCGTGGCCATCGCCAGGACCTGCATCCGGGCCCGGTCGGCGGCGGAGGTGTCCTTCGGCAGTTTGTAGGCGAGGGTGTCGAACAGCGTCTCGTTGTCGTGCGCGTCGGCGTAGGCGACGGCGTCGCCGGGTGCGTCCGCGTAACCGGCGGGCGCGCCGTTGTAGTCGACCTGGGCGCCGGTGACCTCCTTGCCGTCGGAGTCGGTGAAGCGGTACCCGGCGAGGCTGCCGCTCAGGCCGACCTTGATCAGGTCCTGGTAGTGCAGCAGGCGGGCCTTCTGCTCGGCCTTCGTGCCGTTGGCCGTGGAGGAGTTCGGGTCGGTGTAGAGGCCGGATGCGAAGCCCTGGACGCCGGGGTCGGCGTCGAAGGGGCTGCCGCCGCGCACCGCGTCGCGGGCCCGGTCGGAGAAGGTGGCGATGCCGGTGCCCGCCATGTTCTTCTGCGTGGCCTGCACGAAGCGGGCGTCGTCGGCGACCTCGCCGAAGTTCCAGCCCTCGCCGTAGAGGATGATCTTCTTGCCGTCCACGCCGTCCTTCTTCAGCGTGAGGGCGTCCAGTGCCTTCCTGACCGCGAGGATGTTGGCCTTGGGGTGGTGGCCCATGAGGTCGAAGCGGAAGCCGTCGACCTTGTACTCCTTGGCCCAGGTGACGACGGAGTCGACGACGAGCTTGCCCATCATGGCGTTCTCGGGCGCGGTGTTGGCGCAGCAGGTGCTGTTCGCGACGGAGCCGTCGGCCAGCAGCCGCTGGTAGTAGCCGGGCACGACCTGGTCCAGGACGGACGTGGCGGCCTGGCCGCTGGCCGCCGTGTGGTTGTAGACGACGTCCATGACGACCCTGAGGCCGTCCTGGTTGAGGGACTTGACCATCTGCCGGAACTGGAGCGTGCGGGCGGTGCCGTCGGGGTCGGTGGCGTAGGACCCCTCGGGAACCGTGTAGTGGAAGGGGTCGTAGCCCCAGTTGTAGGCGTCCTTCGCCGCGGTGGCAAAGACGCATTTCTGCTGCTGGTCGGAGTCGGCCGGGTAGGAGGCGAGGTCGCAGGCCGGGGTGGCCTGGTCGGTCTTCTTCTCCGGGACGGTGGCGATGTCGAAGGCCGGCAGCAGGTGGACGTAGGAGGTGCCCGCCTTCGCCAGCTCCCGCAGGTGCCGGGAGCCGTCGCTGCCCTGGTCGGTGAAGGCGAGGTAGGTGCCCCGGTCCCGGGCCGGGACGGTCTTGTCGGCGGTGGAGTAGTCGCGGATGTGCAGTTCCTGGATCTGCGCGTCGCGCAGCGGTACGGCCTCGGGTTTGGCCAGGTGCGACCAGCCGCCGGGGGCGAGCCGGCGGTCGTCCAGGTCGACGACGAGGCTGCGCCCGCTGTTCGCGGTGAGGGCGAGCGAGTACGGGTCGGTGACCTTGTTGGTGACGATCCGCCGCACGCTGGGTGCCCACACCTTCACGACGTACCGGTACGGCTTGCCCTTCCAGGACGCCGGGCCGGTCACCGACCACACGCCGGTGGTGTCGTCGCGGCGCATGGCGACGGCCCTGCCGTCCAGTTCCAGGGCGACGCTCTGCGCGGTCGGCGCCCACACGCTCAGGGTGGGCCGCCCGTGGCGGAAGACCGGGCCGAGCCGGGCCGAGGCGGCGGCGGTGGCGTAGACGTCGTCGAGGACGCCCGCGAGCTGGACGCCGGTCGCCGTGAGCACGGCCCCGTCGGCGGCTCGCTGCGAGGCGACGACCTGGCCGCGCAGCGCCTCGCGGACCCGGCCGCGGTCGCGCGGGTCGACGGACCAGGCGGTGTAGTCCTTCAGGTGCGGGAACTTCGCCTTCTGCGCATCGCTCAGCGTGGTCTGCGTGAGCCGCAGCCAGCGCTCGTCGTCGCTGGTCAGCGTCCCGTCCTTGACGGTGATCGAGCCGTCGTGGGAGTAGACCAGCTGGGTGGAGGCGGCGCCCGCGGAGCCGTTCAGGGCGACCGTGTCGCGGTCGATCCAGACGGCTTCGGAGGTGGACAGGTCCAGGTCGGCGGCGCTGCCCGCGGGCTGCGGCAGCAGGGGTTCGGCCCGGCCGCCGAGCAGCCACACCTCGTGGCCGTCGGCCGCCTTGAGGTCGAGCGCCCCGTCCTGGGACACGTCCTTCTCGTCGCCCTTGTGGACGATGTAGCTGAGGCTGGTGGCGCCGTCGGCGAGCGGGACCTCGAAGACCGCGCCGTAGGCGTCGGTGCGCACGGGTGCGAGGGGCTCGGACCAGTCGGTGGGCTGCGCGGCGCCGGTCCACACGTGCAGGCCCCAGCCGTCGTAGTTCCCGTCGGCGCGGTGGTAGTGGATGACGGCCTTGGTCTGGTCCTGCGCCGGGTAGTCGGCGGTGGGCCGCTCGGTCCGTACGGTGTCCTCGCCCTGTTCGATCCAGACCTCGCCGGTCTTGGTGACGTCGATGGTCCGGTCGGCGGCGACGTCCTTGTTGCCGTCCTTGTCGATGACGAGGAAGCCGACGCCGGAGGCGCCCGGCTTCAGCTTGACGTAGGCGAAGGCGCCGTAGGCGTCGCGGCCGGTGAACGGGTGGGCAGCGGGCCAGGTGGTCGCCTCGCCGTCGGCGAGGTCGCCCCAGGCGTACAGGCCCCAGTCCGCGTAGTCGCCGTCGGCGCGCTTGTAGTGGACGATCGCGTAGTCGCGGGAGGATGCGGTGGGGACCTCGGGGGACGGCGGGGTGCCTGCGGCGGAGGCGGCGGTGGCGCTCGCGGTGTGCCCGGCCGTGTCGACGGCGACCGCCTTGTAGCGCAGCGCGGTCCCGGCCGGTACGTCCGTGCCGAGGGTCTGGGTGACCTTGTACGGCGCGTGGTCGGCGGAACCGAGCACCTTCCAGGGGCCGTTGCCGACCTGGGCGGCGAAGACGACCCGGTTGAGCCGGCCGCCGGTGACGTCGGCGCTCAGGTCGACGGTGCCGGTGGCGCCGGCGGCCGGGGCGGTCAGGGTGACGGCGGGCTTCGCGGCGGGGGCGTCGAGCCGCCCGGCCGCCTTGAGGACGACGGCGGACCCGGCCGGGACGGTGACGGTGACCCGGTTGTCGGCGCCGGAGGTCACGGTGGCCCGGGTGCCGTAGACGCCCCGGTAGGTCATGTCCGCCGAGCCGGTGGCGAAGCCGGCGGTCTTCGCCTCGCCCGCGTTGTTGAAGGCGACGACGTACTCGGCGCCGCTCTTGGCGTCGGTGCGCGTGAAGGCGTAGACGCCGGGGCCGTCGGCCGCGTACCGCTCGGTCTGGACGCCGTCCGCGAGGGCCGGGTTCGCCTTGCGGAGCCGGGACAGTTCGGCGATCTGCCGGTAGAGGGGCGCGGTGGTGTCGTAGGAGTCGCTCGCGTGGGTGCGGTCGGTGCCGATCTCGTCGTCGGCGAGGTAGTCGGGGACCTTGGAGGCGAACATGGTCTGGCGGGCGTCCTTGTCGCCGCCGGCGCCGGTGAAGCCCTGTTCGTCGCCGTAGTAGACGACCGGGTTGCCGCGGCTGAGGAACATCAGCTCGTTGGCGAGCCGGTCCCTGCGCAGCAGTTCGGCGTCGGAGGCCTTCGGGTCGTCCTGCTTCAGGAAGGACCCGATGCGGCCCATGTCGTGGTTGCCGAGGAAGGTGACCTGCTCGTACGCGTTGGCCTTGTCGGTCGTGTACTCGTAGTCGTCACCGAAGACGGTCGCGAGTTTGCGGGCGCTGCCGCCCTGGGAGGCGTAGGCGCGGGCGGCGTCCTGGAAGGGGAAGTCGAGGGTGGCGTCCAGGCGGCCCCGGGTGACGTACGGGGACGTCACGGAGGCGTCGGCGGAGAGGACCTCGCCGAACATGAAGAAGTTCGGGCGGCCGTGCCGGGCGGCGTAGGCGTCCAGTGCCGTGGCCCACTGGGTCCAGAACTGCATGCCGACCTGTTTGACGGTGTCGATGCGGAAGCCGTCGACGTCGAAGTCCCGCACCCAGCGTTCGTAGATCTTCTCCATGCCGCTGACGACCTCGGGGCGCTCGGTCCACAGGTCGTCCAGGCCGGTGTGGTCGCCGTAGAGGGCGCTCTCGCCGACGAAGGTGGAGTCGCCGCGGTTGTGGTACATCGCCGGGTCGTTGAGCCAGGCGGGGACCTTGAGGTTCTTCTCGGCGGGGGCGACGGCCGGGGGGTGCGGGAAGGAGGAGGTTCCCACGGCGGGGAACTTCGCCGTGCCGTCCGCGTAGTCGGTGTCGTCGAAGGGCCGACCGTCCTTCGTCAGGTACGGGAAGGCGCCCTTGGAGAGGTACGCGTGGGACTGGTCCGTGGTGGTGAGGACGTCGGCGGTGTGGTTGGTGATGACATCGAAGAAGACCTTCATGCCCTTGGCGTGCGCCTTGGCGATGAGGGTGGTCAGGTCCGCGTTGGTGCCGAAGTGCGGGTCGACCTGGGTGAAGTCGGTGATCCAGTAACCGTGGTACCCCGCGGAGGCGGCGCTGCCGGTGCCCTGCACGGGCCGGTTCTTGAAGATCGGCGCCAGCCAGATGGCGGTGGTGCCCAGGCCCTTGATGTAGTCGAGCCGACGGGTCACGCCCTTGAGGTCGCCGCCCTGGTAGAAGCCCTTGTCGGTGGGGTCGTAGCCGGTGGCGAGGCGGGAGCCGGTCAGTCCGCCGCGATCGTTGGACCGGTCGCCGTTCGCGAAGCGGTCGGGCATGACGAAGTAGAACTGCTCGCGCGTGGCCTCGTGCCGGGCAGGCACGGCGGCGAGCCGCGCGTTCGAGGGCGGCGCGGGGGGCGCGGCGGGTGCGGCGGCCCTGGCGGCCTGCGGCTGGACGAGGGTGGCGGCGAGTGCGGCGGCGGCGAGGGCCGCGACGCGTCTGGCCCGTCCGCCGGGACCTGTCGTCAGGAAGCGGCGCCTGAGGGGCGCCGGCCATCTGGGTATCACGAGCGTGAACTCCTTGCGGTGACGGCTCGATCGGGTCCGTGCCCGCGCCGCGGTTCGGCTTCGTGGCCGGACGCCGGGCGTGACCGTAACCCCGACGAATCGTTTACAGCAAGGGTCTTGAAAACCGTGGCAAGAATTTTCACGGCGGAGGCCCGACACCCACCCTCCGCCCGCCGTGCGGGTCCCGACGCCCGGCAGAGCGGTACGGCAGCCGCGGGCAGCCCGCCCTGACGGAGCGTCCGGTGACGGCGGCCGGCCCCTCGTTCCCGGGCGCCCGCGGCGCGAGCCGGACCGCGCCGGCGGGGCGGTGTGGGCGCGGCGGGGAAAGCGGAGGCGGGCGAGGAGCAACCCCTCCCCGACCGGCCCGCCGCCCGCTAGGGTGCGAGGCGGTACGTGACCGCCCGCGACCGACCACGACACCTGGCGGTAACGAAAACGTCACGCTTGCAGGATCTTGCGGAAATTTTCTTGCAACGTCTTTCGCAAGGGATTGCAGCCTTGCTACGTTCCTCCCGCGCCCGGCGGCCGTCGATCGGGACAGACGGCACCCGCGGTCTCCCAAGGGATGATCCGGGCACCCATATCTAGGGAGTTCATATGCGACGTGGCATATCGATCGCCGCCGCGGTCACCGTGGTCGCGCTGGCCGCCTCGGCCTGCGGCGGGTCGGGCAGCGACTCGTCCAGCAAGCCGAAGGACCCCAAGGACATCTCCGGGACGATCACGTACTGGGACACCTCGGACGCGGCGACCGAAGCCCCGACGTACAAGGCCCTGGTCAAGCAGTTCGAGGCCAAGTACCCGAAGATCAAGGTGAACTACCAGAGCGTTCCGTTCACCGACGTCGAGCAGAAGTTCAAGTCGGCCGCCAAGAGCGGCAAGGGCGCGCCCGACGTGGTCCGCACCGACGTGGGCCTGATGGCCGAGTACGCCTCGCTGGGCTACATCGCCCCGCTGGACGGCACCGCGGCCCTCAAGGACACCTCCGACTTCAACGCCACGCCGCTGAACACCGCCAAGTACAACGGCAAGACCTACGGAGTCCCGTCGGTCACCGACACCCTCGGCCTGCTCTACAACAAGAAGCTCCTCAAGCAGGCCGGCATCGACAAGCCGCCGGCCACCTGGGACGAGTTCGTGGCGGACTCCAAGACCATCAAGCAGAAGACCGGGGCCTACGGCACCTACGTCAACCCCGACTCCTACTTCCTGCTCCCGCTGCTCTACAGCAACGGCGCGGACCTCGCCGACCCGTCCGGCAAGAAGATCACCATCAGCAACGAGGCCGCCGTCACCGCGCTCACCACCGCGAAGAAGATCAACGACGAGGCCTCGATGAAGGTCGACTTCGCGAACGCGTACCAGAACATGCAGACCGCCTTCAAGAACGGCAAGGTCGCCATGCTGATCCAGGGTCCCTGGTCGGTCAGCGACGACCTGACCGGCTCGGCGTTCAAGGGCGACGAGGCCAACCTGGGCTTCGCGAACGTCCCGGCCGGCGCCGGCGGCAAGGCCCAGGCACCGACCGGCGGCCACAACCTCACGGTGTACCAGGGCTCCAGCAACCTGGACGCCAGCTACCTGTTCACCCAGTTCATGACCTCCACCGAGAGCCAGATCGCCATCGCCAAGGGCACCGGCACCCTACCGACCCGCAAGTCGGCGTACACCGGCGAGGTCACCGCGAACGCCAAGATCGCCGGCTTCAAGCCGATCCTGGAGCAGACCGCCCGCCCGCGCGTGGCCCTGCCGCAGGTCGGCTCGCTCTTCACCCCGCTCCAGCAGAACTACGTGAAGATCCTCCAGGGCGACCAGTCGGTCAAGAGCGGTCTCGACTCCACCGCCAAGGAGTTCCAGAAGCTCCTGCCCGGCTTCTCCATCGGCTGACCCGCGCCCGCCGCAGGCCGTGCCGCCGCCGTACGGCAGCCGGCCATGGCCGTGCGGCGGCCCGCCGTAGCCCTACGGCAACCGAAGGACACGCAGCCCCGGGGGAAGAAACTCCCCGCTGCCGCCCCGACCGGGGCTCCCCGGGGCTGCGGAACCACCCGACTTCGTCCGCGAAAGAGCCGATGAGTATGACGACCGCAGCGAGCACCGGACAGACCCACAAGACAGCGAGCGGCGACAGGTCCCCGCGCCCCGCACGTGCCTCGGCGCTCAGGCGATCCTGGGACAAGTACTGGTACGCCTGGGCCATGGTGGCCCCGGTCGCCATCGTCATCACCCTGCTGGTCCTGTATCCGCTGGGGTACGGCTTCTACCAGTCGCTGACGAACGCGAACGAGTCGAACGTCGCCACCACCATCGGCGCCTTCCACCGCCCGGCGACCTACGTCTTCGTCGGCCTCGACAACTACTGGCACGTCCTGTCGGGCGCGGACGGCGACTTCTACCCGCGCCTGGTGTGGACGGTCGTGTGGACCGTGTGCTGCGTGGTGCTCCAGGTCGGCCTGGGCATGGCGCTCGCCGTGCTGCTGAACCGCAAGATGCGGCTGCGGGGCTTCTACCGCGCGATGCTGGTCCTGCCGTGGGCCGTCCCGTCGTTCATCGGCGTCTTCGCCTGGCGGCTGATGCTCAACTCCCAGTACGGCGTCTTCAACGACGTCATCACGGCCTTCGGCCTGCCTGCGCAGAACTGGCTGGGCACCCCGCTGGCCCAGAAGATCGCCGTCATCATGGTGAACGTCTGGATCGGCATCCCCTTCAACATGGTCGCCCTGCTCGGCGGTCTCCAGTCGATCCCCAAGGAGCTGTACGAGGCCGCCGAGATGGACGGTGCCTCCCCCTGGCAGCGCTTCGTCAACGTCACGCTGCCCGGCCTGAAGCCGGTCTCCAGCACGGTGATCCTGCTGGGCTGCATCTGGACGTTCAACATGTTCAACGTCATCTACCTGCTGCTGGGCAACAACACCACCGGCGACACCGACATCCTCGTCACCTTCGCCTTCCACAAGGCCTTCAACGGGATCTCGGACTACGCGGGAGCGGCCACCTACGGCATCATCATCCTCGCTCTCCTGCTGGCCTTCTCGACCTTCTACCGCCGCAGCACCCTGAAGTCCGAGCAGGCGTAAGGAGCCATCGCCATGACCGCAGCAACGCACGAGACCGGCGCCGCCACGCCCGCTGCCGCCCCCGCCCGCCCCGCCGTCGCCGCCGCGCGCCCGCGCAAGGTGCGCGGCCGGGAGGAACGCAGCCCCTGGGCCTCCGTCGTCCTGCACTGCACGCTGATCCTCGCCACCGTGATCGCCGCGTTCCCCGTGGTGTGGATCCTGTTCATCTCGCTGGGCCCGAAGAACGCCTGGCAGGAGCCGGGGCAGGTGCTCAAGCACCTGAGCCTGCACAACTACAGCGACGTCCTGGCCCATTCGGACCTGGCCAAGTGGTTCCTGAACACCGTCATCGTGGCGGGCGGCACCACCCTGCTCGGCGTCTTCCTCGCCTCGACCGCCGGGTACGCCGTGTCCCGCATGAAGTTCCCGGGCAGCCGGCAGCTGATGTGGACGTTCCTGGTCACCCAGATGTTCCCCAGTATCGTACTGATCGTGCCGCTGTACCTGCTGATGTCCGAGTTGCACCTGCTCGACAACTACTTCGGGCTGATCCTGGCGTACGCGACCACGGCGGTGCCGTTCTGCGCCTGGATGATGAAGGGCTACTTCGACACCATCCCCAAGGAGATAGACGAGGCGGGCCGGGTGGACGGGCTCACCCCGATCGGCACGTTCTGGCGGCTGATCGTGCCGCTGGCCAAGCCGGGCCTGGCGGTGACCGCGTTCTACAGCTTCCTCACCGCCTGGGGCGAGGTCGCCTACGCGACGCAGTTCATGCAGTCCGACCACTACACGCTCGCCGTCGGTATCCGCACCTTCGCGCAGGACCAGCGCCCCGACTGGGCGTGGACCTCCGCCACGGCCATCATCATCACCATCCCGGCGGCCCTCGTGTTCATGCTGGTCCAGCGCAGCCTGGTCTCCGGGCTGACGGCCGGCGGCACCAAGTCCTGAGCGCACCCGGCTCCCCGGCCGGCCCCGCGGGCCGGCCCCCGGCGCCCGGCCGCGACCCCGGCCCCGCCCGCCGGACCAGCGCCTTCGTCGTTCCCCTCGTACCCCTAAGGGAATCCATGACCCAGCACGTCACCGACACAGTCCCCACCGAAGCCTCCGCCGCCGCCCCCGGGCGCCGGGAGTGGTGGCGCGACGCGGTCATCTACCAGGTCTACCCGCGCAGTTTCGCCGACGGCAACGGCGACGGCATGGGCGACCTGCCCGGCATCCGCGCCCGCCTGCCGTACCTGAAGAAGCTCGGGGTCGACGCCGTCTGGCTCTCGCCGTTCTACGCCTCCCCGCAGGCCGACGCCGGGTACGACGTCGCCGACTACCGGGCCATCGACCCGATGTTCGGGACCCTCACCGACGCCGACGACCTGGTCCGCGACGCCCACGCGCTGGGCCTTCGGGTCATCGTCGACGTCGTCCCCAACCACTGCTCCGACCAGCACGAGTGGTTCAAGCAGGCGCTGCGCGAGGGCCCCGGCTCGCCGCTGCGCGACCGCTTCCACTTCCGCGCCGGCAAGGGTGAGAGCGGCGAACTGCCGCCCAACGACTGGGAGTCCATCTTCGGCGGCCCCGCCTGGACCCGGGTGACCGAGCCGGACGGCACCCCGGGCCAGTGGTACCTGCACCTGTTCGCACCCGAGCAGCCCGACTTCAACTGGGACCACCCGGCCGTGCACGACGAGTTCCGCTCCATCCTGCGGTTCTGGCTGGACCTGGGCATCGACGGCTTCCGCATCGACGTGGCGCACGGCCTGGTCAAGGCCGCCGGGCTGCCCGACATCGGCCACGACGAGCAGGTCAAGCTGCTCGGCACGCAGGCCGTCCCGTACTTCGACCAGGACGGCGTGCACGAGATCTACCGCAGCTGGCGCCGCATCCTGGAGGAGTACGCCGGGGACCGTATCGCGGTCGCCGAGGCGTGGACGCCGACCGTGGAGCGCAGCGCCCTGTACCTGCGCCCCGACGAGCTGCACCAGGCGTTCAACTTCTCCTACCTGACCACCGGTTGGGACGCGGACGAACTGCGTGACGTCATCGACCGCTCGCTGCGCGCCATGAACGCCGTGCACGCGCCCGCCACCTGGGTGCTCTCCAACCACGACGTCGTACGGCACTCCACGCGCCTCGCGGAAGGGGACGAGGCGCGTGGTCAGCGCCGGGCCCGGGCGGCGACGCTGCTGATGCTGGCGCTGCCCGGCTCGGCGTACCTCTACCAGGGCGAGGAACTGGGCCTGCCCGAGGTCGTCGACCTGCCCGACGAGGTCCGCCAGGACCCGGCGTTCTTCCGCAGCTCGGGCCAGGACGGCACCCGCGACGGCTGCCGGGTGCCGCTGCCCTGGTCCGGGCAGCTCCCGCCGTTCGGTTTCGGTCCCGTCGAGGGCGGCCCGAGCTGGCTGCCGCAGCCCGCCGACTGGCGGACCCTGACCGTCGAGGCGCAGGAGGGCGACCCGGGCTCCACGCTGGAGTTCTACCGCAGCGCGCTCGCCGTCCGCCGCGAACACCCGGCGCTGGGCGCCGGCCGCCAGATCACCTGGCTGGACAGCCCCGAGGGCGTGCTCGTCTTCCGCCGCGACACCGACGAGGGCTCCTTCGTCTGCACGGTCAACCTCACCGCCTCACCCGTCACCGTGGCCACACCCGGCACACTCCTGCTGGCCAGCTCCGACGTCGAGCCCGGGGCCGACTTGACGCAACTTCCCGGGGACTGCGCCGTCTGGTGGGCAGCCTGACATGCAACCGGTACAGTCCACTCCTGTGACCACACGGCTTGCCGACATCGCTGCGCAGGCGGGGGTGAGCGAAGCGACCGTCAGCCGCGTCCTGAACGGGAAGCCGGGCGTCGCCGCCACCACCCGCCAGTCCGTGCTCGCCGCACTCGACGTGCTGGGCTACGAACGTCCGGTGCGGCTGCGCCAGCGCAGCGAGGGGCTGGTCGGCCTGATCACCCCGGAGCTGGAGAACCCCATCTTCCCGGCGCTCGCCCAGGTCATCGGGCAGGCGCTGACGCGGCAGGGCTACACGCCGGTGCTCGCCACCCAGACCCCGGGCGGGTCCACGGAGGACGAGCTGACCGAGATGCTGGTGGACCGCGGGGTCGCGGGCATCATCTACGTCTCCGGGCTGCACGCGGACACCACGGCCGACATGGAGCGCTACGAGCGGCTGCGCGCCCAGGGCGTGCCGTTCGTCCTGGTCGACGGCTTCTCGCCGAAGGTGCAGGCGCCGTTCATCTCCCCCGACGACCGGGCGGCCATGACGCTCGCCGTCACCCACCTCGTCTCCCTGGGCCACAACCGGATCGGCCTGGCCCTCGGGCCGAAGCGGTTCGTGCCGGTGCAGCGCAAGATAGAGGGCTTCGTCCGCGCGATGCAGGACCAGCTCGGACTGGCCCCCGACGCCGTCGAGACGGAGCTGGTCCAGCACTCCCTCTACACGCTGGAGGGCGGTCAGGCCGCCGCGACGGCGCTCATCGGGCGGGACTGCACCGCGATCGTGTGCGCCAGCGACATGATGGCGCTCGGCGCCATCCGCGCGGCCCGGCAGCAGGGCCTGGCGGTCCCGCGGGACTTCTCCGTCGTCGGCTTCGACGACTCCCCGCTGATCGCCTTCACCGACCCGCCGCTGACCACGGTCCGCAAGCCGGTCCCGGCGATGGGACAGGCCGCGGTGCGCACACTGCTGGAGGAGATCGGCGGGACGCCCGCGCCGCACAGCGAGTTCGTGTTCATGCCCGAGCTGGTGGTCCGCGGCTCGACGGCGTCGGCGCCGGGGGCCCGGTCCTAGCAGGCGGCTCCCGGGGCGCTCCCCCGGGGCGGCTCCCGCGGGGAACATGCGGGCGGGGCCCGGCCGGGGGATGAGCGGCGCAAGAGGGCTTTTCTGGCAGACTCTGTGCCTATGGGTGATACGGCCGTGACTCGACCGGAGGGTACCGAAGAGGCCCTTCCGTACCCCGTCACGGTCGACGAACGCACCCCGCCCGCCCGGCGGCCGCACGCCCCGCGCCGGCCCCGCCTCTGGTTCGAGATCCTGCTGATCGCGGTCAGTTACTGGACGTACTCGCTGATCCGCAACGCGGTCCCGGAGCAGAAGGCGGCGGCCCTGCGCAACGCCCGCTGGGTCTGGCGCACCGAGCACCACCTGGGCATCGCCGTCGAGCGTGCGGTCAACCACGCCGCAGACTCGGTGACTTGGCTGATCGTCGGCATGAACTACTACTACGCCACCCTGCACTTCGTGATCACCGTGGGCGTCCTGGTGTGGCTCTACCGCGTCCATCCGGGCCGGTACGCGGCGGCCCGCCTCGCCCTCTTCGCGACCACGGGCGTGGCCCTGCTCGGCTATTACCTGTATCCGCTGGCGCCGCCGCGCCTGATGACGGGCGGCCGCTTCGTGGACACCGTCCAGGTCCACCACACGTGGGGCTCCATGGCCTCCGGCGACCTCAAGCACATGTCCAACCAGTACGCCGCGATGCCGTCGATGCACATCGGCTGGTCCCTGTGGTGCGGCCTGACGATCTTCGCCCTGACCGCGCTGCCCTGGGCACGCGTCCTGGCCGCCCTCTACCCCGCGGCCACCCTGGTCGTCATCATCGCGACCGCCAACCACTTCTGGCTGGACGCGGTCGGCGGCGCGGCCTGCCTCGCCTTCGGCTTCGCCGTCGCGCGGGCCTGGTACGGCGCCCTGCCGCACACCCTGCCGAGGGCGGCCCGGCAGGCGGCGGCACGGGCGTAGGCCCCTGCCCCGGCCGCTCACGTGCCGTAGAACAGCGTCTCCACCACACCCCTGGCCCGGCGCGCGGTGCGCCGGTAGGCGTCCAGCATGTCGCCGACGTGACCGGGCCCGTAGCCGAGGTAGCGGCCCACGGCGGCCAGTTCCCGCGGCTCGGTGGGGAACGTGTCGCCCGCCCGCCCGCGCACCAGCATCACCGCGTTGCGCACACGGGTGGCGAGCACCCACGCCTCGTCCAGGACGACGGCGTCCTCCTCGGAGACCAGATCGGCCGCGCGGGCCGCCGCGAGCGCCTGCCGGGTCCGTGTCGTGCGCAGCCCCGCCAGCTCGGCACCGTGCCGCAGTTGCAGCAGCTGCACGGTCCACTCGACGTCGGACAGCCCGCCGGGCCCGAGCTTGGTGTGCAGCTTCGGGTCGGCGCCGCGCGGCAGCCGCTCGGACTCCATCCGGGCCTTCAGCCGCCGGATCTCGCGCACCGCGTCCTCGCCGAGGCCGCCGCGCGGGTGGCGCAGCGGGTCGATCAGCTCGGTGAACCGCCGCCCCAGCTCCTCGTCCCCGGCCACCGGTTCGGCCCGCAGCAGCGCCTGCGACTCCCACACCAGCGACCAGCGCCGGTAGTAGGCCTCGTACGCCTTCAGGGTGCGCACCAGCGGCCCGGACTTGCCCTCGGGGCGCAGGCCGGCGTCGATGAGCAGCGGCGGGTCCGCGCTCGGGATCTGGAGCAGCCTGCGCATCTCCGCGACGACCCGGTTGGCGGCGTCCGCGGCCTCGCGCTCGTCGGCGCCCTCCCGGGGTTCGTGCACGAACAGCACGTCGGCGTCGGAGCCGTAACCCAGTTCGTGACCGCCGAAGCGGCCCATGCCGATGACGGCGAACCGGGTCGGCAGCGTGTCCCCCCAGCCTTCGCGCACGACCGCCCTCAGGGTGCCCGCGAGCGTCGCCGCCGTCAGGTCGGAGACGGCGGCGCCCACCCGGTCCACGAGCGGGCCCGGGTCGGTCTCGGCGGGCTGGGCCTCGGTGCCGTAGGAGGCGACGATGTCGGCGGCGGCGGTGCGGAACAGTTCCCGCCGGCGCACCCCGCGCGCCGCCGTGACGCCCTGCTCGGCGCTCTGGGCGCGGCCGACGGCGGCGAGGATCTCCTGCTCCAGCTGGGCCCGGCCGCGCGGTCCGAGGCCGCCGCCGTCGCCGCCGCCGTCCCCGAGCAGCGCCACCGCCTCCGGCGCCCGCATCAGCAGGTCGGGGGCGAGGCGTCCGGCGGACAGCACGCGGGCCAGGTTCTCGGCGGCGGCGCCCTCGTCGCGCAGCAGCCGCAGGTACCAGGGGGTCTTGCCGAGCGCGTCGGAGACCTTGCGGAAGTTGAGCAGCCCGGCGTCCGGGTCGGCGGAGTCCGCGAACCAGCCGAGCAGCACGGGCAGCAGGGTGCGCTGGATGGCGGCCTTGCGGGTGACGCCCGAGGCCAGCGCCTCCAGGTGGCGCAGGGCGGCGGCCGGGTCGGCGTACCCGAGCGCGACCAGCCGCTCGCGGGCCGCCTCGGTGCTCAGCCGGACCTCGCCGGGGGCGAGCTGGGCGACCGCGTCGAGCAGCGGCCGGTAGAAGATCTTCTCGTGCAGGCGCCGTACGACACCGGTGTGCCGCTTCCACTCGCGGGTCAGGTCGGCCACCGGGTCGGCGCGCAGGCCGAGCGAGCGGCCGAGGCGGCGCAGGCCTGCGTCGTCCTCGGGCAGCAGGTGGGTGCGGCGCAGCCGGTACAGCTGGATGCGGTGTTCCATGAAGCGAAGGAAGCGGTAGGCCTCGTCGAGCCGGCCGGCGTCGGCGCGGCCGACGTAGCCGCCCGCGGCGAGGGCCTGGAGGGCGTCCAGGGTGGTGCCGCTGCGCAGGGAGGCGTCGGCGCGGCCGTGCACGAGCTGGAGCAACTGCACGGCGAACTCGACGTCCCGCAGCCCGCCGGGCCCGAGTTTCAGCTCGCGCTCGACCTCGCCGACGGGGATGTTCTCGATGACCCGGCGGCGCATCTTCTGCACGTCGGCGACGAAGTTCTCCCGCTCGGCGGCCTGCCAGACCAACGGGGAGAGCGCGGCGGCGTACTCGGCGCCCAGCCGCTCGTCCCCGGCGACCGGGCGGGCCTTCAGCAGCGCCTGGAACTCCCAGGTCTTGGCCCACCGCTGGTAGTAGGCGACGTGGCTGCTCAGGGTCCGTACGAGCGGTCCGTTGCGCCCCTCGGGCCGCAGGTTGGCGTCGACGGGCCAGATGCTGCCCTCGACGGTCGTCTCGGAGCAGACGCGCATCATGCGCGAGGCCAGCCGGGTGGCGGCGCGCAGCGCCTCGGTCTCGTCCGCGCCGCCCTCCTCCGGGCTCTCCCCCACGAAGATGACGTCGACGTCGGAGACGTAGTTCAGCTCGTGGCCGCCGCACTTGCCCATGGCGATCACGGCGAGCCGGCACCGCGCGGCGTCCTCGGGGGCCTCGGCGGCGGCGATGCGCAGAGCGGCGCGCAGCGTGGCGGTGGCGAGGTCGGCCAGTTCGGCCGCGGTCTCGGCGACGCCGGTGGTGCCGCACACGTCGCGCGCCGCGATCGACAGCAGGCAGCGGCGGTAGGCGACGCGCAGGGCGACGGGGTCGCAGGCCTCGGCGAGCCCGCGTTCGAACTCCGCGACCCCCGGGTGCAGGTCGTGCGGCTCGTAGGTGACGAGGGCGTGCCAGTCCCCGGCGTGCCGGGCCAGGTGCTCGCCGAGCGCGACGGACGCGCCGAGGACGCCGAGCAGCCGGTCGCGCAGCGGTTTGGCCGCTATCACCGTGTCGAGCAGTTCCCGCCGGGCGGTGGGCGAGGGCTGCGCCTCCAGCAGCCGCACCAGCCCGTCCAGGGCGAGGTCGGGGTCGGCGGTGGCGCCCAGCGCCTCCAGCAGCACCGGGTCGTTGCGCACCGGCGCCAGCTCCGGGCTGTCCAGCAGCCGCTCGGCGGCGGAGGCATCGGTGAAGCCGTGCCGCAGCAGCCGAGTGAAGGTACTGCTCCTACGCCCCGGCGCCGTCATCCCGGCCTCCCGTCGAATCCCGCCTGCCCTGGCCAGAGCCTAGCGGGAGCGGGAGGGGTCGGCTGCGGGGCGTCTCCGCGCTCGCGGGTGGAACTTCCCGGTTTCCATCACTGATGGTTGCCTCCTTCTCTACGGTGAGCCACATCGCGATAGGACGCGTACGGCGCGAACGGCGCGTACGAGGAGGGGTGCGGCGGATGCCGGTGGACGGTGCGGTGGAGGAGACGGACGAGCCGGGCTGGGAGGTGGACCCGGACGACGACTGGGCGCTGGCGGTCGTGGCCACGGTGGGACGGCAGCTGAGGCTGCGGCGGGAGGCGGCCGGGCTGCGGGCCTGTGAGTTCGCGGTGGCCACCGGGTACGGCGAGGACCTCGTCTACAAGGTCGAGTCCGGCAGACGGATCCCGCGCCCCGAGTACCTGGACCTGGCGGACGAGCTGCTGGACGCGGGCGGTCTCATCGCCGCGATGAAAGAGGACGTGCGAAAGGTCCGGTACCCGAAGAGGGTGCGGGACCTTGCGCAGATGGAGGCGCGGGCGGTCGAGATCGGCGTCTATGTCGGGCTCAGCATCCACGGCTTGTTGCAGACCCCGGAACACGCCCGGGCGCTCTTCGAGGCCTGGCAGCCCGCTTACTCGCCCGACGAGGTGGAGCGCATGGTCGCCGCCCGCATGGCACGAAAGGCCATTTTCGAGCGCATGCCCGCTCCGTCCCTCAGCTTCGTCCAGGAGGAGGCCACGCTTCGACGGCCCGTCGGCGGCACAATGGTGTGGCGTCGGCAGCTCGAACACCTCCTGGAGGCAGGGCGGTTGCGCCACGTCACGCTCCAGGTGATGCCCACGGACACCGAGGCCCACCCTGGGCTCGACGGAAAGATCGAAGTACTCAAGTTCACCGACGGCACGGCAGTGGGCCGCTCCGACGGCGCGTATCACGGCCGCCCCACGACGGATCCGAGGCAACTGCGCATCCTTGAGCTGCGCTATGGCACGATCCGGGCGCAGGCTCTCACGCCCCGGGAGTCGCTGGCCTTCATCGAGAAACTGCTGGGAGAATCATGATCCGCAAGGCCTCCACAGGAGCCGGCTCCGAGCCGCAGTGGTTCAAGAGCAGCTACAGCGACGGCCCCGACGGGAACTCGTGCGTGGAAGTGGCCATATCCCCCGCCACCATCCACATCCGCGACTCGAAGAACACCTACGGCCCCCGCCTGGCCGTCACCCCGGAGGCCTGGGGCGGGTTCGTGTCGCTGGTGCGCGGGGTCTGAGTCCGGCCCCGGACCCCGCTGCACGTCCCCGTCTCCCATGGGCTGGGCCCCGGCCGCCGCTCGGCGTGCCGGGGCCCGTACCCCGTTGCGGCGTCTAGTTGTCGGGGTTGATCGGGGTGTTGCTGTCGGAGTGGTGCCAGTCGAACTGCAGGGTGGCGTCGGGAGCGGGGCTCACCCCGTGGCCGAACAGGTGGTAGGAGTTGCGCGGTCCGGGCATGCCCGTGTTCGCGATGCACGCGCCGGCGGCGTTGCAGGCGGCGCGGTCGGTGCCGAGGGTCCAGCGCTGGTGGGTGTCGTTGCCGTTGCAGTCGCGGGCGGACGCGTCCGGGTTGTCGCTCGGGCCGCTCGCCCAGTGGGCCCACAGGCACCGGCCGTCGTTGGTGCTGTGGATCAGGCCGTTCTCGTCCCAGAACCAGAACTGGTTCCACGTGCCGTCGCAGGGCCGCAGGACGACCGGGCGGCCGTTTCCGTTGACCTGCCGCAGTTCGTCCATGCAGTAGTACGTGCCACCGCCGGCCGGTCTGGAGAGCGAGGCGAGGAAGCCGTAGGCGTAGGGCTGGGGGCTGGCCGGTGTGGCGTCGGCGGTGGCCGGCAGGGCCAGTCCCAGGCCGAGCGCCAGCGCCAGTGGGGCGACGATCCTCTTGATGAAGCGCTTCATCAGGTCCCCTTTCTTACCCGGGTGTCGGACGTTCGTGTCGATCCGAGTGCGGGCCGGTGCGCGGGCGTGCGGCTCCTGGCACGCCGGCGGCGCCGGCCGACGCGGGCCAGCCTCACGCGGGGCGCCGGTCCCGGGCGAGCATCCCGAACGAACCCGAACAGCCGTACGTCCACGATGCGTTGCCTACGTGGGTTCCAGCGCGGCACCGGGCCGCCGGACCGCCTCCGTGAGCCTGGCCGGGCGCTCCGGGATCAGGCCGCGGCCGGGCAGCGCCCCGGCCGGGTCGGCGGTCGTTCGCGCGTCCTGGGCGTGGCGTTGCAGGGTCTCGGCCGCGTCGCCGTGACCGGCGTCCCTCAGGTGGCGGCCGAGCGTCCGGGACAGCGCACGCGCGTGTTCCGTGCGGCCGACTTCGGCCGCGCGGGCGGCGACGGCGACGGCGGTGGCCCACTCCCGCTCCAGCCAGGCGAGGGCGGATCGCGCATCCGGGAAGTGCGGGGGCGGAGCGGGGCGGCGCTCGTCGCGCGCGGGCCCGGACACGGCGGCGACGGCCGCCGCAGCAGTGCTGCTGTAGTGCTCGAACAGCCCTTCCAGGGCGGCGACCTGGACCGAGTACGGGTCTTCCTCGACAGTCAGGTGCAGGGCGAACTCCCGGACCAGGCACGGGTATTCGTACGTACCGTCGCCGACCGGCCGGAGCAGGTGCTCGTGGCTGAGGCGTAGCAGCGACTCGGCCGCCTGTGCGGCGGGCCGTCCGGCGAGCGCGCCCGCGGAGGCGGCGTCCGCCCGGCCTCCCGGATGCAGGGCGAGGAGCCGGAACAGCCGCCGGTCGGTCGCGGTCAGCTGTCTGTAGGAAGCAGCGAGGGCCGGCCTGACCGCCGACCCGCGTGGCAGTGCGGCCAGTCTGCGGGCCTGGTCGGCCAGTGACCAGGCCGGGGTGCCGGCGATGCGCGCCGCGTTGACCGCGAGGTCCAGGGGCAGGTTGCCGCAGAGCCTGCCCAGTTCGGCGACGGCCTCAGGCTCGGCGCGGACGCGGTCGGCGCCGACCACCTGGCCGAAGAGTTCGGCCACCTCCGTGCAGGCCAGCGGCTGTAACTCGACGCGCCGCACGCCGGCGGCCCCGACCAGGCCGTTCCGGGCGGTGACCAGCGTCACCCCGCGCCCGGTGCCGGGTAACAGCGACCGTAACTGGTCGTCGTCCGCTGCGTCGTCCAGGACGATGAGGACGTCGCGCTCGGCGAGCAGTTCGCGGTAGCGGGTCGCGCGCGCGAGGAGGGTCAGCCGGTGCACCCGCTCAGCGGGCTGCCCCAGGGCGACGAGCAGGCCGGCGAGGACGGCGGCGGGTTCGGCCGGAGGCAGATGGGGGTGGTAGCCGTGGAGGTCGACGAACAGGCGGCCGTGCGAGCCGTGCCCGGCGGCGGCCAGCATGTGGGCGGCCCTGATGGCGAACTGGGTCTTCCCGACACCCGGCATACCGGTGACCACCACGGGGCGTGAGTCCGGCACGGTCACCGCACGCAGTTCGGCGCCGCGTCCGGCGAACGGTTCGGCCGGTGCGGGCAGTTCCGTACGGATCCGGCCCCCGCTGCCGCTGCCCGGCCGGCCCAGCATCGCCCGCACAGCCCGGCGCCACTGCTCGCGCGCCGGGCCCTCGACCCCGAGAGCGGTCACGATGTCCAGCACCAGGTCCATGTCGATGCGGCGTCGGCCGGTCCGGAAGCAGTCGTAGACGGTGACCCTGCCCGGCATGCGTTCCGAGGCGGGCACCCCGCGGGCCGCGCGGACGACGCCGATCCGCCGGGCGAGTTCGGCGTACGAGGGGTTCCCGGCCCAGCCGCGCAGCGCCCGCAGGAGATCCGCGAGTTCGTCGGGCGTACGGGGACTGCCGGGGTCCGGTATCGGTAAGAGATCCATCGCCTCGTCCCGTCGGTCGGGGCCGGCCCCGACCGCCGCTGCAACCCGGTGCGGCCGACTCCGGCGTCACGGTGGCACTCCCGGACCAGCGAGCGACACCGTCGCTCCCGGCGCCCGGACATCTACGCAGAGTAGCAGGGATTGATCCAGCTCAAGGGGAATCCCCCCACGTAGTAACACGTAGTACATGGAGACTACTGCCCGAGAGTTCAATCAGAGGTCTTCCCAGATCCTCGCCGCGGCAGCGCGGGGGGAGACGGTCACGGTCACCAAGAACGGCGTCGCCGTCGCCCGCGTCGTGCCGATCAGCGAGGACGACGTCCCGCCATACCCCACGGAGCCCATGGGGGAGATAGACCTTCCCGATCTCGGACTGCCCGACCTCGGCGATGACGAGATCGAGGAGACACTCCGGGGAACGGGTTCATGAGTCTGATCGCCATTGCCGGCACCAACGCGCTGTACCGGCTGCTGGATCCCAGGCTGAGTGGCCACGCGTCGCACCGGAAGGCGCTGGCCGGCATCAGCCACCTCGTCGTCTCCCCCATGGTCCTGGCCGAACTGGACCACCTCGTCGCCACCAGGGCCGGAGCCGACAAGGCTGTCATGGCCGCACGGTTCGTGGAACGCCACGTGGTCACCCGCCGGTTCGAAGTCCCGTCCGTCGGCGAACACCTGAGCGCCGCGATCGCCGTCGCGGAGGGATACCGGGACACTGACGGCGGCGAGGGCATCGGACTGACGGACGCGATGAACGTCGCGCTCGCGGCGGCCTACCGCACCGAGGCGATGTTCACCTCGGACGCGCACTTCCGCATGATCCGCCCGCTGACCGGCCACAAGGCGTTCCGGCTACTGCCCGAGGATCTGTAGCGCTCCCCGAGCCCCGGCTCCCGCACCCCCAGCGGGCGCGGGCCCGTCACCCCTCGGCGCCGCGGGGGCTCACAGCACCGGCAGATGCTTCCGCAGCTCGTACGCCGTGACCTCGCTCCTGTACTCCTCCCACTCCTGCTTCTTGTTGCGCAGGAAGAAGTCGAAGACGTGTTCGCCGAGGGTCTCGGCGACGAGGTCGCTGTTCTCCATGAGGGTCAGGGCCTCGCCGAGGTTCTGCGGGAGGGGTTCGATGCCCATGGCACGGCGTTCGGCGTTGGAGAGGGCCCAGACGTCGTCCTCGGCGCCGGGCGGGAGTTCGTAGCCCTCCTCGATGCCCTTGAGGCCGGCGGCCAGGAGGACGGCGTAGGTGAGGTACGGGTTCGCGCCGGAGTCGATCGAGCGGACCTCGACGCGGGCCGAGCCGGTCTTGCCGGGCTTGTACATGGGCACGCGGACCAGGGCCGAGCGGTTGTTGTGGCCCCAGCAGATGTAGGACGGGGCCTCGCCGCCGGCGCCCGCGGTGCGCTCGCTGCCGCCCCAGATGCGCTTGTAGGAGTTGACCCACTGGTTGGTGACCGCCGAGATCTCCGCCGCGTGGCGGAGCAGGCCCGCGATGAAGGAGCGGCCGACCTTGGAGAGCTGGTACTCGGCACCGGACTCGTAGAACGCGTTCCGGTCGCCCTCGAAGAGGGAGAGGTGGGAGTGCATGCCGGAGCCCGGGTACTCCGAGAACGGCTTCGGCATGAAGGTGGCCTGGAGGCCCTGCTCCAGCGCGACCTGCTTCATGACCAGGCGGAACGTCATGATGTTGTCCGCGGTGGAGAGCGCGTCGGCGTAGCGCAGGTCGATCTCCTGCTGCCCGGGCGCGCCCTCGTGGTGGGAGAACTCCACCGAGATGCCCATCGACTCCAGCATGGTGATCGCCTGGCGGCGGAAGTCCATGCCGATGGCCTGCGGGGTGTGGTCGAAGTAGCCGGAGTTGTCGGCGGGCGTGGGGCGGGAGCCGTCCAGCGGGCGGTTCTTCAGCAGGAAGAACTCGATCTCCGGGTGCGTGTAGAAGGTGAAGCCGAGGTCGGAGGTCCGGGCGAGGGCGCGCTTGAGGACGTAGCGGGGGTCGGCGAAGGACGGGGAGCCGTCCGGCATGAGGATGTCGCAGAACATGCGGGCCGTGCCCGGGGCCTCGGCGCGCCACGGGAGGATCTGGAACGTGGACGGGTCCGGCTTGGCGATCATGTCGGACTCGTAGACCCGGGCGAAGCCCTCGATGGCGGAGCCGTCGAAGCCGATGCCCTCGTCGAAGGCCTGTTCCAGCTCGGCGGGGGCCACGGCCACGGACTTGAGGAAGCCCAGCACGTCCGTGAACCACAGGCGTACGAACCGGATGTCGCGCTCCTCCAACGTCCGGAGCACGAACTCCTGCTGCTTGTCCATCTTCCGCTTCCCCATCCTTGCTGGTCAGGCCGCCTGTGTCCGTATGTCTTCACGGGAGGCGGTCGGGCACGCGAGCATCACACCACATCACCGTTTCACACGCGTTGCGGACCTTGATCGTCCGGCTGTTCCGCGCCCGGCCGTGCCGCCTCGCCGGGTGTGCCGCTCTGCCGCCCATCTTGCCCCCTGAGCGGCCCCCTCGTAACGGCCGAAGCCGCACCCGCGTGCACGACATGTGAAGTGCCCGACATGTGGAGGAAACGTGAGCGATACCACGCCCGCTTAATTTGCATCTCAAATGCAAGTTTCCCTACCGTTTCGATCAGACGAGCGATCGAGCAGTCGAACCATCGAGGAGTCCAACGATGCTGTCCGAGCAGTCAGCAGCCACCGTCCGCGCCACCCTGCCCGCCGTGGGCGCGGCCATCGGCGAGATCACCGAGCTGTTCTACGCCAAGCTGTTCGACGCCCACCCCGAACTGCTGCGTGACCTGTTCAACCGTGGCAACCAGGCCTCCGGCGCCCAGAAGCAGGCCCTCGCCGGCTCGATCGCCGCCTTCGCCACCTACCTGGTGAACAACCCGGACCAGCGTCCCGACCTGATGCTGCACCGCATCGCCCACAAGCACGCCTCCCTCGGCATCGTCCCCGAGCAGTACCCGATCGTCCACGAACACCTGTTCGCCGCCATCGCCGAGGTGCTGGGCGACGCCGTCACCGAAGAGGTCGCCGCTGCCTGGACCGAGGTCTACTGGCTGATGGCCAACGCCCTCACAGCCATCGAGAAGCGGCTGTACGCCCAGAGCGAGCAGACCGGCTGGCGCGAGTGGAAGGTCGTCGAGCGGACCGAGGAGACGGCCGACGTCGCCACCTTCAAGCTCCGCCCCGCCGACGACGGCCCGGTGCCCGGCTACCGCGCCGGCCAGTACGTCTCCGTCGGCGTCACCCTCGCGGACGGCGCCCGGCAGATCCGCCAGTACAGCCTGACCGCGGCCCCCGGCTCCCCGGAGCGGCAGTTCGCCGTCAAGCGGGTGAGCGGCGACGCCGCGACCCCCGACGGCGAGGTCTCCAACCACCTGCACGCCCACGTGCGCGAGGGCGACGTCCTCCAGCTGTCCGCCCCGTACGGCGACCTCGTCCTGGAGGACACCTCCGCCCCGCTGCTGCTCGCCTCCGCGGGCATCGGCGTCACCCCGATGATCGCCATGCTTGAGCAGCTCGCCGACGCCGGGCACGGCGCCCCGGTGACCGTCGTCCACGCCGACCGCTCCCCCGCCACGCACGCCCTGCGCGGCGACCACGAGGCCTACGCGGCCAAGCTGGCGGACGCGCGCACGGTCTTCTTCTACGAGCAGTACGACGAGGACGCCGCGGGCGCCGGGCGGCCCGGCCGGGTCGACCTCGCCGAGGTCGCGGTACCGGCCGGCACCCAGGCCTACCTGTGCGGCCCGCTGCCGTTCATGCGGGCGGTGCGCGAGCAGCTCATCGGCAAGGGCGTGGCCCCCGCCGACATCCACTACGAGGTCTTCGGCCCGGACCTGTGGCTGGCCAAGGAGGCCGCTGACGCGGCCTGACGTGGTCCGAGGCGGCCTGACGCGGCCTGACGCGGCCCGACGGCTGCACGGCGCGATGGCTGCGCAACTCGATGGCGGCGCGGCTCGACGGCTGCGCGGCTCGACGGCTGCGCGGCTCGACGGCTGCGCGGCTCGACGGCTGCGCGGCTCGACGGCTGCGCGGCCGGCCCGGCCCGGCGTGAAAGCTGCCGGCCGGAGGTGGTTCCCCCGACCGCCTTCGGCCGGCTTTTCGCGTTCGCGTACGTCCTGACGATGTGGGTCACGGTCGGATGCCGGTTACGGTCCCATGCCGGTCCCGGTCGCATAACCGGCTCCGGTCACGCACCGGTCCGGTCAGATGCCGGCCCCGCTCAGAACCCGGCCCCGCTCAGATCCCGGTTCCGGTCAGATCCCGGGCCGGTAACGGTCAGATCCCGGTAGCGGTCAGATTCCGGTTCCGGTCAGTTCCCGGTTCCGGTCAGATGTCGGCCCGCTCAGAACCCGGTTCCGGTCAGATCCCGGTTCCGGTCGGCGTCACGCGCCGGACGCGCCGCGCGCGCTCGGCAGCCCCAGCAGCAGCGGGCCCGTCGGGGCGGCGACCATGTCGGCGACGGTGAGCGGGTCGAGGGCGGCGTAGAACGCCTCCTGGGCCCTCCGCAGGGCGCCGCGCAGCCGGCAGTCGGAGTTCAGCGGGCAGGGGTTCGCGCCTTCGCAGTCGGCGACGTCGCCCTCGCCCTCCAGGGCGCGCACGATCGCGCCGACCGACGCGCCGCGGCCCGCCTCGGTCAGGGTCAGGCCGCCGCCCCGGCCGCGGCGGGCGGCGAGCAGTCCGCGGTGCTGGAGTTCGGCGACGACCTTCGCGGCATGCGTGTACGGCACGCCCATGTCCGCCGCGACCTCCCGGGTCGTGGGGCTGGACTCGCCCGCGACGGCGAGCCGCATCAGGACGCGCAGCGCCATGTCGGTGGAGCGCAGCAGCCGCATGCGGCAAGCCTAAATAATGCGCATCTGCGGTTCAACTTATCTGGCGCTCACCTCTGGCCCGGCCCCCTCCACGGGCAGCCCGCGGCCCGT
Source organism: Streptomyces sp. NPDC021356 (assembly GCF_040641015.1). Taxonomy (NCBI): domain Bacteria; kingdom Bacillati; phylum Actinomycetota; class Actinomycetes; order Kitasatosporales; family Streptomycetaceae; genus Streptomyces; species Streptomyces sp. NPDC021356. Next base: position 41,966 of record NZ_JBFACU010000009.1, read on the forward strand.
CCCCCTTCCCCGGCTCACCTCTGACGCTTCGAGGCCTCCCCCTCGCCCCGCCACCCCCACTACCATCAGCGCGCACCCTCTCCCCGCTCCACCCTCCCGCGCCCCCCGCGCTCCTCTCCCCGCCCCACCCTCCCGCTCCACCCCCCGCTCCTCTCCCGCTCCATCCGACCGTGACACGAAGGGCTCCCCCATGGGCTCCGCCAACCAGCCGGACAGCACCGTCGCCGGGCAGCGCAAGGCGCGCATCGAGGAGATGCGCCGTGCCGACCGGGCCCGGCAGCGCCGCGACCGCGCCCTCGCCGTCGCGGCGAGCGTGGTCGTCGTCGCGGGCCTGGCCGTCGGCGGCGTGGTGCTCGTCCAGTCGCGGTCCGACGACACGGAACCGGCCGCGAAGGCGAGCACGTCCGCGGCGGCACAGACCCCGGGCGGCATGACCGACAAGAGCGCCAAGAACGACCAGAGCGGCAAGAACGGTCAGAGCGGCAAGGGTGCTTCCGGCCACTTCGTCACCGGCGCGGACGGCGTGCGGACCTGGCAGGGCACGCTCGGCCGTACCCACACCACCGCCCCCGTGACCTACCCGATGGAGCCCCCGGTCGGCGGCGACCACAACCCCGTCTGGCAGAACTGCAACGGCGACGTCTACACCGCGCCGCTGAAGAACGAGCACGCCGTGCACGCGCTGGAGCACGGCGCGGTCTGGGTGACGTACAACGCCAAGGCGCCCAAGGCGGACGTGGCCGCGCTCGCGGCGAAGGTGCGCAGGACGCCGTACACGCTCATGAGCCCGGTGGCCGACCAGAAGGACCCGATCATGCTGTCGGCGTGGGCGCACCAGCGCACGGTGACGGGCGCGGCCGACCCGAACGTGGACGCGTTCTTCGCCAAGTTCGTCCAGGGTCCCCAGACGCCGGAGCCGGGGGCCGCCTGTACGGGCGGGGTGGGCCAGTGAGGGTCGCCGGGCTGGTCGCGGGTGCCGTGGCCACGGCGCTGGTCGCGGCCGGGGCGATCGCCTACGGGGTCGCCGCGGGCGAGGACGGCGCGCACGGCCGGTCCGGTGGCCCCGGGGGCGCCCCGGCCGCCTCGGCGCCGGCCCTCGCCGTGCCGGCCGCCGACTCCCCGGACGCCGGGTTCGCCCGGGACATGGCGGTCCATCACCAGCAGGCCGTCGAGATGTCGTACATCGTCCGCGACCGCACGGACGACACCGAAGTGCGCCGTCTCGCCTACGACATCGCGCAGACCCAGGCCAACCAGCGCGGCATGCTGCTGGGCTGGCTGGACCTGTGGGGGCTGCCGAAGGTGTCGGCAGCCCCGCCGATGGCGTGGATGGGGATGGAGACGGGGACGGGGGCGGGGGCGGGGGCGGGGAGCGCCGCCTCGGACGAGGCCGGTGCCGCCGGTGCCGCCGGTGCCGCCGGAGCCGCCGGAGCCGCCGGAGCCGCCGGAGCCGCCGGTGCGGACGGCGCGGACGGCGCGGACGGCGCGGACGGCGCGCTGATGCCCGGCATGGCCACCGACACCGAGCTGCGAAAGCTCGGCCGGCTCCGCGGCCGACAGGCCGAGGTGTTCTACCTCCGGTTGATGACGGCCCATCACCGGGGCGGTATCCACATGGCGCAGGCGTGTGCCGCCCGGTGCACGGTGGGGGTGGAGAAGAGGCTGGCGCAGGGCATGGTGGACGCGCAGCAGTCGGAGATCCGGCTCATGGCCGACATGCTCAAGAAGCGCGGTGCGGAACCCCGTTAGGCCCCGTCAGGCCCCGTCAGGGCCCTTCTGCCGGGTACTGGCCGCCGCCAGGCGTCCGCACGGCGCCCGGTTCTTGGCCACGGACGACCGGAATCCGGGGAACGAAGTCCGCAATTCATCTGCTATGCATTGCTCCTGACGGTTCCTTGGGTTTCTCTTGGCCTGCCCATTCCCCTGGCATGAACGGTTCTTCGGGAAGAGTGGCACTCGATCGTGTGATCCATTCAGGGGCCGAACCGCCGCGGCCGTCACGCGGATCACGCGAGGTCCGACCACTCATTGCGTTACATGCGATCCGCATCGCAGGGGGTTATATGAGATCCAACCGCGCCACCGTGCGTACCGGAGTGAGCCTGGCAGCGACACTGCCGATGGTCGCCGGTGCGCTGGTGCTCGGCATACCCGCGGCCCACGCCGCGGGCCACCCGGACGCCCGCAACGCGATCGCGGGCACCAAGCCCGCGTGGGCGACGGCCAAGGCGGACAAGGGCGCCACCGCGAACAGCGCCCAGGTCAACGCCCGGGTGTACCTGGCCGGCCGCGACGCCGCGGGCCTGGCGGCGTACGCCAAGGCGGTCGCCGACCCGTCCTCGCCGCAGTACGGCAAGTACCTGAGCGCCGAGCAGGCACAGGCGCGCTTCGGCGCGACCGAGGCACAGGTGGCCGCCGTCAAGTCCTGGCTGAAGTCGGCGGGTCTGAAGGTCACTTCGGTCACCGCGCACTACGTCGCCGTCTCGGGTGACGTCGCCGCCGCCGAGAAGGCGTTCGGCACCGAGATGCACAACTTCGCCAAGGGTTCGAAGACCTACCGCGCGCCGGCCCGGTCGGCCTCCGTGCCGGCGGGTCTGCAGGGCACCGTCCTGACCGTCACCGGCCTGGACAACGCCCCGCACAAGTCGAACCACGAGGACCAGTTGCCGCCGCCGGACGCGGTCTTCAAGAACTCCGGGCCGTTCTCCTCGTACTACGGCTCGAACGTCGCGAAGACGCTGCCGTCCGCCTACGGCCAGAAGATCCCGTACGCCGTCAAGGGCTACACGGGCAAGCAGCTGCGCTCGGCCTACGGCGCGGGCAAGTACACCGGCAAGGGCGTCCGCGTCGCCATCACCGACGCCTACGCCTCGCCGACCATCGCCTTCGACGCGGCCGCGTACGCGAAGAAGAACGGTGACAAGGCCTGGAAGACCGGCCAGCTGCGCCAGGTGCTCCCCGCCGACTACACGAAGACCGAGGAGTGCAAGGCGTCCGGCTGGTACGGCGAGGAGACCCTCGACGTCGAGGCCGTGCACGCGGTCGCGCCGGACGCGAACGTCACCTACGTGGGCGCCGCCTCCTGCTACGACGACGACCTGCTCGACTCGCTCAGCAAGGTCGTCGACAACCACCTGGCCGACATCGTCTCCAACTCGTGGGGCGACATCGAGGCCAACCAGACGCCGGACCTGGCCGCCGCCTACGACCAGGTGTTCCAGTTCGGCGCGGTGGAGGGCATCGGCTTCTACTTCTCCTCCGGTGACAACGGCGACGAGGTCGCCAACACCGGCACGAAGCAGGTCGACACCCCGGCCAACTCGGCGTGGGTGACCGCGGTCGGCGGCACCTCGCTGGCCGTCGGCAAGGGGAACAAGTACCTGTGGGAGACCGGCTGGGGCACCGACAAGGCGACCCTGTCGGCCGACGGCAAGAGCTGGGAGGGCTTCCCCGGCGCCTACACCTCCGGCGCGGGCGGCGGCACCAGCAAGACGGTGCCGCAGCCGTTCTACCAGAAGAACGTCGTCCCCGGCGCGCTGGCCACGGCCAACAACGCGGCCGGCAACCGCGTCGTCCCTGACATCGCGGCCATCGCCGACCCGAACACCGGCTTCCTCGTCGGCCAGACGCAGACCTTCCCCGACGGGTCGCAGCAGTACGCCGAGTACCGCATCGGCGGCACCTCGCTGGCCGCGCCGGTCATCGCGGCCGTCCAGGCCCTCGCCCAGCAGGCCCAGGGCGGCAAGGCGATCGGCTTCGCCAACCCGGCGATCTACTCGAAGTACGGCTCGAAGCTCTACCACGACGTCGTGGACAAGCCGACCGGCAAGGACCTCGCGGTCGCGCGCGTCGACTTCGTCAACGGCATCGACGCCACCGGTGGGCTGAGCGTCTCCGTCCGCAGCCTCGGCAAGGACAGCTCGCTCCAGGCCGTCAAGGGCTACGACGACGTCACCGGCGTCGGCTCGCCCGCGAAGGGCTACGTCGACTCCTACGGCCGCCGCCACTGACCCACCCCGGCACCGGCCACGCGCCCGCTCCTCTCCCGAGGGGCGGGCGCGCTCGCGTGTCGGCACCGGACCCCGGCGCACGCGAGTGCTGGTCGGCGGTGCGGGGCTCAGCGGCCCGGTGCGCGGGCTTCCTTCGGCGGCGCGGGGTGGGCCGGGGGGTGCAGGACCGCCTCGGCTACGGCCTCGGGGACGTCGAGCATGAGGAGGTGGCCGGCCGGGGCCGTGCGGAAGGCGGCGTCCAGGAGGGTGGCGAGCCGCTGCTGGCGGGTGCGCCACTGCGCGCGCCGGGGTGCGGGACGGCGCGGGTCGTCGGCGGCGAGCACGGTGACGGGCAGACCGGGCGGCAGGGGGCGCCCGCGGCGCAGGGCGGCGAGGTCGACGGCCTGGTCGCTGTAGGAGGCGTTCTCCGCGAGGGCCGCGTACAGCCAGCGGCTCGTGGAGTAGGCGCGGCGGACGAGGTCGTACGGCGCCGGTTCGCCGCCCCCGGTCCGGCCCGCCCGGACGGCCGCCCGGCGCAGCGCGGGCCCTGCCACGCGCGGGAGCCCGGTCACGCTCGCCAGCGTCGCGCCCGCGCGCGTGGCGGCGTCGCGGACGGCGCGCGCCCGGCGGGGCCGGGGGGCCTCCTCCACGCTGGCGTCCACCAGGACGAGACCGGCCGTGCGCGCGGGACACAGCCGGGCGAACGCCTCCGCGTGGAAGGCGGCCATCGAGTGCCCGACGACCGTGGCGGGCCCGGTCAGGCCGAGCGTGTCGAGGACTGCCGCGATGCGCCGGGCCTCCCCCGCGAGCGTCGGCCACGCGCGCGTGGACGCGCTGAGCCCGAGGCCCGGCCGGTCGAAGCGGACGACCGTGCGGTGCGGGGCCAGCAGCGCGACGACGGGGTCCCAGTCGAACCAGCACATGCCGAGCCCGGGGCTGAGCACGCACAGCGGTCCGCTGCCGTCGACCACGACGTGGTGGACGACGCCGTCGATGCCGACGAAGGTCATGGCCGCCTCCCCTGGGGGTCCGTGCACATCATCGCGCCTCGCGCGCGCCGGTGCGGGCGTGGGGCGGGCGTGGGGCGGCCCACACCCCGCACCACCCCATCGCGTCGCTCTGACGATTACACTGGTGCGCGTGCCTCAACTACGTCTCGCCCTGAACCAGATCGACTCGCGCGTCGGCGACCTCGCCGCGAACGCCGAGGCGGTCCTCCGCTGGACCCGGCACTCCGCCGAGCAGGGAGCGCATCTCGTCGCGTTCCCGGAGATGGTGCTGACCGGGTATCCCGTCGAGGACCTGGCCCTTCGGTCGTCCTTCGTGGAAGCCTCCCGCGCCGCGCTGCGCGGCCTCGCCGGCCGGCTCGCCGAGGAGGGCTTCGGCGAGCTGCCGGTCGTCGTCGGCTACCTCGACCGCTGCGAGACCTCCCAGCCGAAGTACGGCATGCCGGCCGGCGCCCCGCAGAACGCGGCGGCGGTGCTGCACCGCGGCGAGGTGGTGCTGAACTTCGCCAAGCACCACCTGCCGAACTACGGCGTCTTCGACGAGTTCCGCTACTTCGTGCCCGGCGACACCATGCCGGTCCTGCGGGTGCACGGCATCGACGTGGCGCTCGCCATCTGCGAGGACCTGTGGCAGGACGGCGGGCGCGTCCCGGCCGCGCGCACCGCGCGCGCGGGGCTGCTGCTCTCCGTCAACGCCTCCCCCTATGAGCGGGAGAAGGACGACACCCGCCTGGAGCTGGTCCGCAAACGGGCCCAGGAGGCCGGCTGCACCACGGCCTACCTGGCCATGACGGGCGGCCAGGACGAGCTGGTGTTCGACGGCGACTCGATCGTCGTCGGCGCGGACGGCGAGGTGATCGCGCGGGCGCCGCAGTTCAGCGAGGGCTGCTTCGTCCTGGACCTGGACCTGCCCGCCGCGGCGGCCGACGCGCCGGCGGGCGTGGTGGACGACGGGCTGCGCGTCGACCGCGTCGTCCTGTCCGAGGAGCCGCTGCCCGCCTACGAGCCCAAGTTCACGGGCTCCTTCGCCGAGCACCTGGGCGACGACGAGGAGGTCTACTCGGCGCTGGTCGCGGGCCTGCGCGCGTACGTCCGGAAGAACGGCTTCCGCTCCGTCCTCGTCGGCCTGTCCGGCGGCATCGACTCCGCCCTCGTCGCGGCCATCGCCTGCGACGCGATCGGCGCGGAGAACGTGTACGGCATCTCCATGCCGTCGAAGTACTCCTCCGAGCACTCCAAGGACGACGCGGCCGAGCTGGCCCGGCGCACCGGTCTGCACCTCCGCACGGTGCCGATCGAGCCCATGTTCGACGCGTACATGGGCTCGCTCGGGCTGACCGGCCTGGCGGAGGAGAACCTGCAGTCCCGGCTGCGCGGCACCCTGCTGATGGCGGTCTCCAACCAGGAGGGCCACATCGTCCTCGCCCCAGGCAACAAGTCGGAGCTGGCGGTGGGCTACTCGACGCTGTACGGCGACTCGGTGGGCGCGTACGGCCCGATCAAGGACGTGTACAAGACGTCGGTCTTCCGGCTGGCCGAGTGGCGCAACCGGGCCGCGGCCGAGCGGGGCCAGACCCCGCCGATCCCGGAGAACTCCATCAGCAAGCCGCCGAGCGCGGAGCTGCGCCCGGGCCAGGTGGACACGGACTCGCTGCCGGACTACCCGGTCCTCGACGCGATCCTGGAGCTGTACGTCGACCGGGACCGGGGCGCCGACGAGATCGTCGCGGCGGGCTACGACCGCGAGCTGGTCGTCAAGACGCTGCGGATGGTCGACCGGGCCGAGTACAAGCGGCGCCAGTACCCGCCGGGCACCAAGATCTCCGCGAAGGGCTTCGGCAAGGACCGCAGGCTGCCGATCACCAACGGCTGGCGCGAGCAGGCGTAGGGCACGGACGACAGGGCCCGGCCGCCGCCCACGGCAGGAGCCCCGGCCGACGGGGGAAGATCGGCCGGGGCTCCTCGGTGTCACCGCAGTGGTCCAGGTGGTGACCGCGGGGCCGGTGCGACCCCGGGGTCACGTGTGACCGCGATGGCCTAGTGGACGGAGTGCTCCTCCAGCGGGAACGTTCCGCCGACGACGTCCTGGGCGAAGGCCCGGGCCGCGTCGCCCATGACCGTGCGCAGGTCGGCGTACTTTTTCACGAACTTCGGCACCCGCCCGCCGGTCAGCCCGAGCATGTCGGTCCAGACCAGGACCTGCGCGTCCGTCTCGGGCCCGGCGCCGATGCCGACGGTCGGGATGTGCAGCACCCGTGTCACCTCGGCCGCCAGCTCGGCGGGGACCAGTTCCAGCACGACGGCGAACGCGCCCGCGTCCTGCACGGCCTTGGCGTCGCGCAGCAGTTGCTGGGCGGCCTCCTCGCCGCGGCCCTGGACGCGGTAGCCCATGGCGTTGACGGACTGCGGGGTCAGGCCGATGTGGGCCATGACCGGGATGCCCGACTCCACCAGGAGGCGGATCTGCTCGTGCGAGCGCTCGCCGCCCTCCAGCTTCACGGCGCCGACGCCCGCCTCCTTCACCAGGCGGGTGGCCGAGCGCAGCGCCTGCACCGGGCCCTCCTGGTAGGAGCCGAAGGGCAGGTCGCCGACGATCAGGGCGCGCCGGGTGCCGCGCACGACCGCGGCCGACAGCATGGTCATCTCGTCGAGGGTGACGGGCACGGTCGTCTCGTACCCGAGGTGGCAGTTGCCCGCCGAGTCCCCGACCAGCATCACCGGGATGCCGGACTCGTCGAAGACGGACGCGGTCATCGCGTCGTAGGCGGTGAGCATGGGCCACTTCTCGCCGCGTTCCTTGGCGAGGGTGATGTCGCGGACGGTGATGCGGCGGGTGCCCTTGCCTCCGTACAGCGTCTTGCCACTGCCGTCGGAGGGGCTGTTCTGCGCAGGCTGGGCAGCCGGAAGCTGCGTCATTGCAACGGCTCCTTCAGTCATCTCGAGGCGCCCTGACGGCGTCCCCGGACTCCCCTCCATGGTGGCACCTCCGCCCGCGGTGGACCAGAGCACCCCCCTGTGCCTCAAGTCTCGGTCCGTTCCCGGTCCGTTCGCACGACGGGTTCCGGCGGGGACGGCCGCGCCGGGTTCCGGGGAACGGCAAGGACACCGGTCGTAAGATCTGAGTAAAAGATTTCCGATACGAGACGGTCTCGTATCGGAAATGCCCTAGGCTCGACGGCATGACTACTCCTGCCGACAGCGCCACCGCCGGCTCCCGGATACCGGAAGCGGTGCACCGCCGCCGTTGGGCGATCCTCGGCGTGCTGATGCTGAGCCTGCTGATAGTGGTGCTCGACAACTCGATCCTCAACGTCGCCATGAAGACGATCGCGACGCCGGCCCCGACCGGGCTCGGCGCGACCCAGAGCGAGCTGGAGTGGGCGATCAACGCCTACACGCTCGTCTTCGCCGGTCTGCTGTTCACCGCGGGCCTCGTCGGCGACCGGGTGGGCCGCAAGAAGGTCCTGCTCGGCGGCCTCGTCGTCTTCGGCATCGGCTCCGCCCTGGCCGCCGAGTCCGGCTCCCCGGGTCAGCTGATCGCCTACCGCGCGCTGATGGCCCTGGGCGCCGCGTTCGTCATGCCGGCCACCCTGGCCGTCCTCATGAACGTCTTCGAACGCGAGGAGCAGCCCAAGGCCATCGGCATCTGGGCCGGCGGCGTGGGCCTCGCCATCGCCATCGGCCCGATCACCGGCGGCCTGCTCCTGGACCACTTCTGGTGGGGCTCGGTCTTCCTCGTCAACGTGCCGATCGTGATCGCCGCGGTGGTACTGATGGTGTGGCTGGTGCCCGACTCCCGCGACCCGCGCCCCGGGCGGCTCGACCCGATCGGCGTCGTCCTGTCCGTGGTCGGCCTGGTCCTGCTCGTCTACGGCATCATCAAGGGCGGCGAGCTGGCCGACTTCACCAACGGGACCGTCCTCGCCACCATCGTCGCCGGTGTCGTCGTCCTCGCGGCGTTCATCGTGTACGAGAAGCGCAGCGACCACCCGTCGCTGGACGTGACCTACTTCAAGAACAAGGTCTTCTCGGCCGCCATGGCCGCCATCGCGCTGGTCTTCTTCGCGCTGATGGGCGTGACCTTCTTCTCCGTCTTCTACACGCAGAGCGTGCGCGGCTACTCCCCGCTGGAGTCCGGCCTGCTCATGATCCCGCTGGCCGCCGCCCAGATGATCTTCGCGCCGCGGGCCCGGCTGGTCGTCGACCGCTTCGGTTACAAGGCCACCACCACGGCCGGTCTGGTCGTGCTGGCCGGCATGCTGGCCGCGTTCGCCGGGTTCGAGGCGGACACGCCGATCTGGGTCCTGGAGGTCGTCTTCTTCCTCATGGGCACCGGCATGGCGCACATCATGACCCCGACCAGCGTGGTCATCATGCAGGCGCTGCCGCGCGAGAAGGCCGGCTCGGCCTCCGCGCTGAGCAACACCTTCCGCCAGGTCGGCGGCGCGCTCGGTATCGCGGTGCTCGGCTCGGTGCTCTCCACCGCGTACCGCAACTCCATCGAGGGCAAGCTCGGGATGCTCCCGGCCGGCCTGCGGGACACGGCCGGCGAGTCCATCGAGGCCACGCTCGGCATCGCCGGGAAGCTCGGCGCGCGCGGGCAGGCCCTGGTCGGCCCGGCCAACGACGCCTTCCTGCACGCCATGCACGTCACCGCGCTGTGCGGCACCGTGGTCGCGCTGATCGGCGCGGTCGTGGTGGCCGTGTTCCTGCCGGGCCGGACGCCGAAGCAGGCAGCGGGCCAGGAGGAACCGGAACTGGTCGCGGCGGCCGACTAGTACGGGAGCGGTGGACACCGGCCGGCCCGGGAGCGGGGACGCCGACGAGCACGGCAGCGGTGGACGCCGGGCCGGCACGGGAGCGGTGGACAGGGGGACACGGGGGCAACGGGGCGGGAGCAGTCGACGGGGGCGACCGGCCGGCGGTGGGCGGGACCACCGCCCGGCCACCGGGGGACAATGACCCGGTACGACGAAAGGACGTCTCAGGTGAGCCTCGCCGACAGCCAGACCGCTCCGGAGTTCCCCGTACGGGGGCGGCCCCGCAGCGAGGCGGTGGAACGCGCCATCGTCGAGGGCGTGATGAAGCTGCTGGAGGAGGGCGTACCGCTCGCCGAACTCTCCATCGAGCGCATCGCCCGCACGGCCGGTGTCGGCAAGGCCACGATCTACCGCCGCTGGAGCGGCAAGGACGAGCTGTTCGTCGACGTCGTGCGCGCCGCCGAACCACCCGAGGCCGACCTGCCCGGCACGTCCATGCGCGACGACCTCGTCGTCCTCCTGGAGCAACTGCGCCGGCGCGGACTGGTCAGCCGCTCCTCGGCGATCCTGCACAACGTCTACGCCCAGATGAAGAGCAGCCCGAAGATCTGGTGCGCCTACCACGCCACGGTCGTCGAACCCCGGCGCAGGCTCCAGGTCGAAGTCCTGCGCCGCGGCCAGCTCAACGGAGAACTGCGCGCCGACGTCGACGTCGAACTGCTCAACGACCTCCTCGTCGGCCCCATGCTGGTGCGCAGCGTCATGCGGCCCGACGCGGACCTGCCCGAGGGGCTGGCGGAGCAGATCGTGGACACGGCGCTCGAAGGGCTGCGCCCCGACGTACGCCCCACCGCACCACCCGCCCCACGGCCCGTCAGTCCCCCGCTGGACCCGTCAGGGACCACCCCTTCGGCCCCCTAGGACCCGTCGGCTCCCAGATCTGTCCGCCTTTGGCCGCTTCGGACACCGGCGGCCCGGCGGACGCGGAGAAACGGGCCACGCCGGTCACTCCGTCCCAAGCCGGCCGCTCCCTCGTAATGTGCTCGTTTCGTCACAGAACACGCCTGGGGCACCGCAACCGGAACTCCCCCCGCCGGCTCGTTCGTCCTCGTGCCCGTACGGCCGTCGTGGACGGCGGGAACGGAACCGATCATCCCCTAGGGTCGTAGCCCACGGGGCGAACGGTGTGCACAGCAGGCAGTGAGGCGACGGTATGGCGCAGCAGGCGTACTTGACGGAGACGGACGACGACGGCTCGGGGCCCGAGCGTCCGGAGAACCGGTTTCGTCGCCTGGTGGACCGGCTTTTCGGCGGCTGGCGCGGCGACCGGCGGATCTGGCGCCGGGGCGTCGTCCCGGCCGTGCTGGCGGCGCTGCTGGCGCTGGTGATGCTGCTGCACTCGCACATCCCCAACCGCGTCGGCAACCTCGGCAGTCTCACCGAGACCTTCCTGCCCTGGCTGGGGCTGTTCGTCCCGGTGCTGCTCGTCGTGGCGCTGGCGCGGAAGTCGGCGACCGCACTGCTGGCGCTGGTGCTGCCCGTCGCCGTCTGGCTGAACCTGTTCGGCGGTCTGCTCATCGACAGGACCGGTGGCGGCGGTGACCTGACGGTGGCCACGCACAACGTCAACGCCGACAACCCCGACCCGACCGGCACCGCCCGCGAGGTGGCCGCCTCCGGCGCGGACGTGCTCGCGCTGGAGGAGCTGAAGGCGTCCGCGGTGCCGGTGTACGAGAGGGCGCTGGCGTCGACGTACAAGTACCACGCCGTGGAAGGCACGGTCGGTGTGTGGAGCAAGTACCCGCTCAGCGCGGTCCGGCCGGTGAACATCCGGCTCGGCTGGACGCGGGCCATGCGCGCCACGGTGGCGACGCCCGAGGGCGCGATCGCGGTGTACGTCGCCCACATGCCCTCCGTCCGGGTGAAGATGAACGCCGGGTTCACCGCCCAGCAGCGTGACCAGAGCGCGAGCGCGCTCGGCGCGGCGATCGCCCACGAGCGGCTGCCGCGGGTGGTGCTGCTCGGCGATCTCAACGGCACGATGAACGACCGCTCGCTGGGCTCCGTCACCTCCCAGATGCGCTCCACGCAGGGCGCGGCGGGCAGCGGGTTCGGGTTCAGCTGGCCGGCCTCGTTCCCGATGGCCCGGATCGACCAGATCATGGTCAGGGGTGTGGAACCGGTAAGCTCCTGGACGCTGCCGCGCACGGGCAGCGACCATCTGCCGATCGCGGCGCGTGTGAAGGTCACCACATCGGCAACCGGCTCGTAACCTGCCGGAATACCAGGCCCGAGAGACTTTGTTCCGCAGCTGAACATATAACGCGCACGCTGTACGGAACCCCACCCCGAAAGGTCTCTCATGCCCCTGGCCCTGCTCGCCCTCGCCGTGGGCGCCTTCGGCATCGGCACGACCGAGTTCGTGATGATGGGCCTGCTGCCCGACGTCGCGGACGACCTGCACATCTCGATCCCCACCGCCGGGCACCTGGTGTCCGCGTACGCGCTGGGCGTGGTCATCGGCGCACCGCTGCTGGCCGCGCTCACCGCGCGGATGTCCCGCCGGAACGTCCTGATCGGCCTGATGGCCCTGTTCGTCGTGGGCAACGCGCTCTCCGCGCTCGCCCCCGGCCACGGCTGGCTGCTGGCCGCCCGGTTCCTGAGCGGTCTGCCGCACGGCGCCTTCTTCGGCGTCGGCGCGGTGGTCGCGACGGGCATGGTGCCGCCCGAGCGCAAGGCCCGCTCGGTGTCACTGATGTTCCTCGGCCTCACCGTCGCCAACGTCGCCGGGGTCCCGGTCGCCACGCTCATGGGCCAGCACCTGGGCTGGCGGGCGACCTTCCTCGGCGTGAGCGCGATCGGCGTGGCGGCCATCGCCGCCCTCGCCCTGCTCATCCCCCGCGACCACGCCCACGCCGCCCCGGCCACCGGCCTGCGCGGCGAACTGGCGGCCCTGCGCTCCCTGCCCGTCTGGCTGGCCCTGCTGACGACCGTCGCCGGTTTCGGCGCGCTGTTCGCGGCCTACAGCTACATCACCCCGATGCTCACCGGCGCCGCCGGTTACGCCGAGGCCAGCGTGACCCTGCTGCTGGCGCTGTTCGGGGTGGGCGCGACGGCCGGCAACCTGCTGGGCGGCCGGCTGGCGGACCACTCGCTGCGGGGCACCCTGTTCGGCGGTCTGGCCTCGCTGGCGGTCGTCCTGTTCCTCTTCCCGCTGCTGATGCGGGCCGAATGGAGCGCGGCCCTGGCGGTGACCCTGCTGGGCATGGCCGCCTTCGTCACCGGCTCCCCGCTCCAGCTCATGGTCATGGAGAAGGCGTCCGCGGCCCCGTCCCTGGCCTCCTCCGCCAACCAGGCCGCCTTCAACCTGGCCAACGCGGGCGGCGCCTGGATCGGCGGCCTCGCCCTGGCCGCCGGGTTCGGAGCGACCTCCCCGGCCGTGGCCGGCGGTGCCCTGGCCGTGCTGGGGCTGGTCGTGGCCGCCGCCTCCTACACGGTCGACCGCCGCCGCCCGGAACCCGCGCACACCGCCCGGGTCGTCACCGGCCACGTCCCGGAACCGACGGAGGCCATGCACCGGTGAGGGCACCGGAACGGGCCATCGGCCCGGACACGGCCCCGTGCCCGGCCGGCCGCCGTGCCCCCGGCAACCCTCGTCCCCCGACAGCCGTCCCCCGGTAGCCGACACTCCCGGCGACCGCCCCCCGACGCCCGGCCGCGGCACACGCGGCCGGGCGTCGGCGCGTCGGCGGCGGGGCGGTGCGTCGGTGGCAGGCAGTGCGTCTCGGCGGCAGGGCGGTGCGTCGGCGGCAGGGGCACCGCTGAGGGCGCCGGGCCACCGGCCCGGGCACGGCCCGCGGCGGGCCGGGGCACCGCACCACCGAAAGACCTCGGGGCACCGGCCGGGCGCGTGTCACCCCGGCCGACCACCGGCAGCCGGGCCTCCCGGCCGCGGCCCGCCCGTACGAGCGTCGGAGCGTCCTCGTCCCCGGGGCCCGGGGTCCGTGGCGGGTCGTCGCATCGGCGCGATGTCGGGGGCCGGGCGCGGGCGTCGGTGGGCTGTCGGCGGTTTGTCGGTGGCGGCTGGGATCGTCTTCGGCATGACGCGAATCGACAAGAACCCCGGCGGCGCCGGCGACGCCGTCACGGTGCGGGGGCTGGTCAAGCACTACGGCGAGACCAAGGCGCTGGACGGCGTGGACCTGGACGTGCGCGAGGGCACCGTGATGGGCGTGCTCGGGCCGAACGGGGCCGGCAAGACGACCCTGGTCCGCATCCTGTCCACCCTGCTCACCCCCGACTCCGGCCGGGCCACCGTGGCCGGCTACGACGTCGTACGGCAGCCCCGGCAGCTGCGCCGGGTGATCGGGCTCACCGGGCAGTACGCCTCCGTCGACGAGAAGCTGCCCGGCTGGGAGAACCTGTACATGATCGGGCGGCTGCTCGACCTGTCCCGCAAGGACGCCCGCACCCGCGCCGACGAGCTGCTGGAGCGGTTCTCGCTCACCGAGGCGGCCCGGCGCCCGGCGAGCACGTACTCCGGCGGCATGCGGCGCCGCCTCGACCTCGCCGCCTCCATGATCGGGCGCCCCGCCGTCCTCTACCTGGACGAGCCGACCACCGGCCTCGACCCGCGCACCCGCAACGAGGTGTGGGACGAGGTCAAGGAGATGGTCGGCGAAGGGGTCACCGTCCTGCTGACCACCCAGTACATGGAGGAGGCCGAGCAGCTGGCCTCCGAGCTGACCGTGGTCGACCGCGGCAAGGTCATCGCGAACGGCGGCATCGAGGAACTCAAGGCGAAGGTCGGCGGGCGCACCCTGCGCGTGAAGCCGGCCGATCCCCGGGAACTGACCCCGCTCGCCGGGATGCTCGACGAGCTGGGCATCACCGGGCTGGCGACCACCACCGTCGACCCCGACAGCGCCTCCCTGCTCGTGCCCGTCCTCAGCGACGAGCAGCTGACCGCCGTCGTCGGCGCCGTCACCGCGCGCGGTATCACCATCAGCTCCATCACCACCGAACTTCCCAGTCTGGACGAGGTCTTCCTGTCCCTCACCGGCCACCGCGCCAGTGCCCCGCAGGACGCCCGCCCCAGCGACGACCGCGAGGAGGTCGCCGTATGAGCACCGCCACCGCCACCGCCCCGGCCACTGCCGACGTCCGCATCCCGCTGCGCGGGCACCTGCGGCACACCGGCGCGCTGATCCGCCGCAACCTGCTGTGGATCCGCCAGGACCCCGAGTCCATGTTCGACGCGCTGCTGATGCCGATCGTCTTCACGCTGCTGTTCGTGTACGTCTTCGGCGGCTCGATCGGGCAGGCGCTGGGCGGCGGCCAGAAGCAGTACGTCCAGTACGTCATCCCGGGCATGCTGGCGATGAACAGCATGACGCTGTCCCAGGGCGTCGGCACGGGCTTCAGCCAGGACTTCAACAGCGGTGTCATGGACCGCTTCCGGTCCCTGCCGATCGGCCGCGGCTCGGTGCTGTTCGCGAAGATCGCGGTGGAACTGTTCCGGATGATCTTCGCCACGGTCGTGCTGATGATCGTCGCCGTGCTGGTGGGCTTCCACATCGGCAACTGGCCCGGCCTGTTCGCGACCGTGGGCCTGTCCGCGCTGTTCGCCTCGTCGATCATGTGGGTGTTCCTCACCCTCGGCGTCATGCTGAAGAACGCGCAGTCCGTGCAGGCGATGGGCTTCCTGGTGCTCTTCCCGCTCCAGTTCGGCTCGTCGATCTTCGCGCCGACCCAGTCGATGCCGGGCTGGCTCCAGCACTTCACCGACTACAACCCGCTCTCCACACTCGCCGACGCGGCCCGCGGCATGATGCTGGGCGGCCCGGTCGCGCACGACCTGTGGGTGACCGTGGCCTGGTCCGTCGGGATCACCGCCGTCGCGGCCCCGCTCGCCATCCACAAGTTCCGCACCAAGACCTGAGGCCCGCGGCCTCAGATCAGGGCGGTGGCCTCCTGTGGGGACAGGCCACCGCCCTCGGCGTACGCCGACTCGAACTCCGCTTCGTCGAGGGTGTCCCGGATCCGCTCCACGACCAGGTCACGGACGTGGCGCTCCAGGGCGGAGACGAAGTGGCCGGGCGGCAGCAGGGCGTCGGCGACGGCCAGGCACCGCGCCGCGTCCCGGGCGCGCGCCCCGCCGTCCAGTCCGGCCAGGGCCACCGCCCCGGTGGTCAGGTACGCGGACCGCATGTGCGGCGCGATGGCCAGCGACAGCGGATCGTCGGCCCGCGCCAGCGCCTTGCGCGCCTTGGCCAGCGACTCCTGCACACGACCGTCGACGGCGTCGAGCCAGGCCTCCACACCGAGGATGAAGGCGTCGAAGACGACGAAGCGCGAGATGCCGAACTCCTCGCGCAGCGACCGCAGTTGGTCCCGCGCCTCGGGGACGCGGCCGGTCATGCCGAACCAGCCGGCCAGGCACAGCCGGGCGGCGGGCATCGCCTCGTTCGCGGCGCCCTGCCCCCCGTCGATCACCTCGCGCAGGAGCCGCTCGCCCCGCTCGCTCTCGCCCGCCTCGATCAGGCAACCGCCCAACCGGGCCTCCAGCACCGCCACCTGTGCCCGGGCACCGAGCCGTTCGGCGTGCTCCACGGCCGCCTCGTAGTCGGCGGCTGCCTTGTGGTGGTGTCCGACGCGTTCGTGGGCCTCGCCGCGCGCGGCGAGCGCCTCGGCGGTGCCCCAGACGTCCCCGAGGCGCCGGAAGATCTCCAGCGCCTCGTCCGCGTCGCGGGCCGCGCCGGCCGCTCCCTCGGCGCGGTTGGCCAGCAGGTTGGCCCGCATCTGGAGGGCGCCGCCCAGCTCCCACTCGAAACCCGGGGTGGAGCGGCAGGTCTCCACGGACGCGTCGAGGACCGCGCGCAGCCGCGTCACGTCGCCGCTCAGTATCACGGCGAAGAACCACAGCATGCCGGGGTAGCGGCAGCTCTGCGGGAGACCTGGTTCGTAGACCTCGGTGATGATCCGCAGCTTGCGTTTGGCCTCGGGGGTCTCCCACGCGTCCAGTTCGGTGTCCATGCAGGCGAGGTGGAGGAGGTGGAGGCCGCGGCGGGCTTCGGCGAGGACCTCGTCCGTCATCGGTGGCGGAGCGTCCGTGCAGCGCTGCCACACCGGGGCGGCGCGGCGCACCGGCTCGGTGAAGGGGTCGGGGGTGAAGGCCATCACGTCGGTGCACCAGTTGCGGGCCTCGATGCGCACGTCACGCATGTGCCAGTACACGGCCAGGGAGTGGATCAGGCACAGCGCCTCCTGCTCGTCGCGTTCGGCGACGGCGAGCCGCAGGGCGGTGCGCAGGTTCTCGTACTCCAGCTCGTAGCGGGCGATGGCGGCCTGCTGGCGGGGGCCGCGCAGCAACGGGTCGGTGGTGCGGGCCAGTTCGCGGTAGTGGACGAGGTGGGCGCGCTCGGCGGGGCCGCGTCCGCCGCTCTGCGCCAGCCGCTCTGCGGCGTACTCCGCGACGGTCTCAAGCAGCCGGTAGCGCATCTGGCCCTCGGCGGCGGGCGCGGCCACCACGAGGGACTTGTCGACGAGGGAGCCGAGGGCGTCGAAGGCGGCGGGCCCGCACACGGCCTCGGCGGCGGCGAGGTCGCAGCCGCCGGCGAAGACGGACAGGCGGCTCAGTACGTCCCGTTCGCCCGCATCGAGCAGGTCCCAGGACCAGTCGACGACGGCACGCAGGGTCTGCTGGCGGGGCAGGACGGTGCGGCTGCCGGAGGTGAGCAGGCGGAAGCGGTCGTCGAGCCGGTCGGCGATCTGGCGGGGGGAGAGCATCCGCAGCCGGGCCGCGGCCAGCTCGATGGCCAGGGGCAGGCCGTCCAGGCGGCGGCAGATCTCGGCGCAGGCGGCGGCGGTGTCCTCGTCGGTGTCGACGCGGAACCCGGGCCGTACGGCCGCGCCCCGCTCGGCGAACAGGCGCAGCGCCACCGGGTCGGGCAGCGGTTCGACCGGCCGCAGCAGTTCGCCGGGTACGCCGAGGGGTTCGCGGCTGGTGGCGAGGACGGTGAGGCCGGGGCAGCGGGCGAGGAGTTCCTGGACGAGGTGGGCGGCGGCGTCGACGACGTGTTCGCAGTTGTCCAGGAGCAGGAGCATGCGGCGCCGGGAGCAGTGTTCGACGAGCCGTTCGACCGGGCCGTCGTGCCGGTCGGCGACGGCGGCGCGTATCTCCTCGGCGCCCGCGCCGTAGAGCACGGTCTCGCGGGCTCCCACGGCGGTCAGTACGGCCTCGGGGACGGCGTCCGGGCCGTCGACCGGAGCCAGTTCGGCCAGCCACACCCCGTCGCGGGGCGCCGGCCGCAGGGCCTCGGCGACCTCCTGCGACAGCCGTGTCTTGCCGGCCCCGCCGGGCCCGAGCAGCGTGACCAGCCGTGCCTCGCCGAGGTCGGCGCGCAGCGCCTCGATGTCGGCCTCGCGGCCCACGAAGGAGGTGAGCCGGGCGCGCAGGTTGCTGGGGGGTGCGGCCGGGGCCGGGTGCCCGGCGGGCGCGGCGGCGCGGGCCGGGATGTCGTACCGCCGACCGCTCGCGCCACCGTCCCCCGGGTCCAGCAGCCACTCGTGCAGCGCGCGCAGCTCCGGGCCGGGGTCGGAGCCGAGGCGGTCGGCCAGCAGCCGCCGTACGTCCTCGTAGGCGGCCAGCGCCTGGGCGGTGCGGCCCGCCCCGTGCAGGGCGCGCAGCCGCAGGGCCTGGAGGGATTCGTCCAGGGGGTGGGTGTCGCACAGGGCCGTCAGCTCGGGCAGGGCGTGCTCGGCCTCGCCGAGGGCGAGGGCAGCGGCGAGGCGGGCCCGGCGCACGTCCATCCGGCGGGTCTCCCACCGGGCCGCCTCGGCGGTGCGGTCGGGCAGGTCGGCGAGGGCGGGGCCGTGCCACAGGGCGAGGGCGTCGTCGAGGGCGGCGGCGGCCTTGGCGGGGTCGCCGTCGGCCAGCGCGGCCCGGCCCTCGCCGGCCAGCCGTTCGAAACGGTGCAGGTCGATGTCGTCGGCCGTCGCGGTGAGCCGGTAGCCGCCGTCGGCGGAAGCCACCGCGTCCGTGCCGATCGCCCGGCGCAACCGCCCGACCAGCGCCTGCAGCGCGCCCGTGGCGTCGGCGGGCGGGTCGTCCTCCCACACCTCGTCGACCAGGACGGACACCGGGACCGTCCGTCCGGGCCGCAGGGCGAGCACGGCCAGCAGGGCACGCAGCCGCGCCCCGCCGACCGGGACGGCGGTGCCGTCGGGGCGGAATGCCTGGGTGGTGCCGAGGATGCGGTAGCGCACGGGGTCCATTGTCCCTGGGGACGCGGGGGCACCGCCCGGGGTTTCCCCGGTACCGGGAGCGCCCGTCTCAGATCCGTACGAACTGGGAAGAATCGAGCGCCAGCATCTGGTCGGCGACGGGAATCCGGACCTCGTCCCCGAAGACACCCGACTCCTCGTGCCGGTACTCGCCGCCGGCGGGGCGGGTCAGCAGGTCCAGCGGGCCGCGAGCACGTCGACGACGCCGGCCGTCTCCTCGGTCGACTCGATGACAGCGTGACGACAGCCGGGAACCGGACCCCGTCCGCAGGACGTTCCCTTCGCACCACCGGTACGGTCGACCCACCCGCCGATCGTGGCGGCACCGGCCCACCACCTCCAGGAGTGCCCTGCCCATGACCACCGCCACCGCCCGTCGCGGCGACCGCCGGATCAGTCCCGTCTTCCTGGGGATCCTGGCCGTCACCGCCGTCACCGGGTGGGCCACCTGGACCGGGTTCGCCGAGCGGCCGGGGGTCGCGGTGTTCCTGTTCGTGACGGCGGCCTGGATCGTCTCCCTGTGCCTGCACGAGTACGCGCACGCCCGCACCGCGCTGCACAGCGGTGACATCACGGTCGGCGCGAAGGGCTACCTGACGCTCAACCCGCTGAAGTACACGCACGCCCTGCTGAGCATCGTGCTGCCGGTGGTCTTCCTGATCCTGGGCGGGATCGGTCTGCCCGGCGGCGCGGTCTTCATCGAGCGGGGCCGGATCCCCGGCCGCTGGCGGCACAGTCTGGTCTCGGCGGCGGGACCCCTGACGAACGTGCTGTTCGCGGTGGTGTGCACGGCGCCGTTCTGGCTGCACGCGCTGGACGGCGTGCCCTCCGCGTTCCGCTACGCGCTCGCCTTCCTCGCGCTGCTCCAGGTGACGGCCGCGATCCTGAACCTCCTGCCGGTGCCGGGCCTGGACGGCTACGGCGTGATCGAGCCGTGGCTGTCGTACGGGGTGAAGCGGCAGGTGGAACCCTTCGCGCCGTTCGGTCTGCTGTTCGTCTTCGCGCTGCTGTGGGTGCCGGCGGTCAACAGCGCGTTCTTCGACGTGATCGACGCGCTCCTGCGCCATCTCGGCGTCGGGGGCCTGGAACAGGACTGCGGCCGGATCCTGTACCAGTTCTGGCAGGGCCCGGACGAGTTCTGCGCAGTCAGCCGGTGACGGACCCGCTCCTGCTCGCCGCCCGGCCCCGGCGCGCGTAGTACCAGGTCATGTTGGACGACACGCCCGCGAGCAGGATCCACACGACCCCCAGCCAGCTGCCCTGCACGAAGGAGACGACGGCCGCGGCCACGGCGAGCACGCAGACGATCAGGGCGTAGAGGGCGAGGCGGGGCATGACGGTGGGCTCCTGTCGGGAACACGGGACACTGCGGGAAGGCGGGGGCACTGCTCGGGACTGCTTCGCCGACCAGTGTCCCCCATGCGCCTCCCGGACCGGTGCCGGGGCGGCTCAGACGTCCGTGAGCCGCAGCCCGGCGTGCGCCTTGTAGCGGCGGTTGACCGAGATCAGGTTGGCGACGAGCGACTCGACCTGGTGGGCGCCTCGCAGCCGCCCGGCGAAGATGCCGCGCATCCCCGGGATGCGGCCGGCCAGCGCCTGGACGGTCTCCACGTCGGCGCGCTCCTCGCCGAGGACCATCACGTCGGTGTCGATGCGCTCGGTCTCCGGGTCCTGAAGAAGCACGGCCGACAGGTGGTGGAAGGCGGCGGTCACCCGCGAGTCGGGGAGCAGTGCGGCGGCCTGTTCGGCGGCGCTGCCCTCCTCGGGCGTGAGCGCGTAGGCGCCCTTCTTGTCGAAGCCGAGCGGGTTGACGCAGTCCACGACGAGCTTGCCGGCCAGTTCGCCGCGCAGCGCCTGGAGGGTCTTGCCGTGGCCCTCCCAGGGCACCGCGACGATCACGACGTCGCTGCGCCGTGCGGTCTCGGCGTTGTCGGCGCCCTCGACGCCGTGGCCGATCTCCTCGGCCGCGGCCCGCGCCCGCTCGGCGGCCCGGGAGCCGATGATCACCTTCTGGCCGGCCCGGGCGAACCGGTAGGCGAGGCCCTTGCCCTGCGGGCCGGTCCCGCCGAGCACGCCGACGACCAGCCCGGAGACGTCGGGGAGGTCCCAGGGGTCCTTGGCGGGGGCCTTCTGCGCCCTGTCTGCACTGTCGGTGGGGGTCGTAGAGGTCATGGGCCGACTCTACGTCCGCGGGGCGTCCCCCACCCGCCCGGGTGAGCCGCGTCACGGGCGTGCTGCCGGGGTTCCCCGGTGCGGGCGAATTGGGGCCGAACTGCACATCGGGCGGCGCCGTTTGGGGCACCATGCGCTCGTATGGACGCCGTACGGGTCGCGTTGCTGCGCGAAGTGCTCGCCGGGACCGAGTGGCTGGACGCCACCCGGCGGTTCGCGGGGGCGCTGCGCGGGTCCGTGGTGTCGCACGGGGGCGGGCTGCTCCTGGTGGGCACCCCTGACCACGAGCCGTGGCACCTGGCGGCCCACCTGGTGGACGAGGCCGCCTGGTCGGGCACGCCCGAACTGGCCCCGACCCTGGTACGGCACGGCGCGTGCCGCTCGGACCCGGCGCACCTCGCCGTCGGGCTCGGCCGGCTGGAGGCGGCCCGGCGCGGCGAGACCCTGCTCGTCGTGGCCCCCGAGGAGCCGGTGCCGCTGCTGGCCCGGGTGCACGAGGCCCGGCGGGCCGGGGCGACGGTGCTGGCCCTGGGCGCGGGCACCGGCGAACTGGCGGCGATGGCCCACGAGTCCCTGGCGGTGCCGGCCGGCGCCGAACTGGACCTGGACACCGTCCAGCACCTGGTCAGCGCGGCAGCCGGCGAGAACGCCCGGCCCGGCCCACGCGGCCGCGGCCGCTGGCGGGACCGCCTGTCGAAACTGGCGGAAACCCTCACGGCCCCGCCGCCCGCACGCTGGTAGCGCGGGAGCGGACGGCGGCGCGGTGGGCGGGGGCCGACGGGGTCCTGGCTGGGCCGGGGAGAGGCGTGGCCCCTGCGGAAAACCGGTTGCCCCCCGCCCGGTGCCCGCCCGAGCATGACCCGACGTGACCGACCACGTCCCCGCGCCTTCCTCGGCCCCCTCGGCCCCCTCGGCCTCCTCGGCCCCCTCCCCCGCCGCGCCCGTCGCGGAGGCCTCCGGGCCGCGGGCGCTGTTGCCCGATCTCGCTCCGTGGCGGGCCTCGCGGGACTTCCGCAGGTTGTGGGTGTCGGGGCTGGTCTCCAACTTCGGGACCTTTCTCACCTTCGTCGCGCTGCCCGTGCAGATGAAGGAGCTGACCGGCTCCGCGGCGGCGGTCGGGGCGGTCGGGGCCGTGGAGCTGGTGCCCCTGATCGTGTTCGGGCTGTACGGCGGGGCGCTCGCCGACGCGCTGGACAAGCGGCGGCTGATCCTGTGGACCGAGGCCGGTCTGGGCGTGCTCAGCGCCGGACTGCTGGCCGACGCGCTGCTGCCGCACCCGGCGGTGTGGCCGCTGTACGCGGTCGCCGCCCTGTCGTCCGCGCTGACCGCCGTGCAGCGGCCCGCACTCGACGCGCTCTGGCCGCGGATCGTCGCCCACGACCACCTGCCCGCCGCGACCGCGCTGAACTCGCTGCGCTGGACGGTGGGGGGTGTGGCGGGACCGGCGGTGGCGGGCGTGATCGTGGCGTACGCGGGCCTCGCCCCGGCCTACGCGGCGGACCTGGCGACCTTCGCCGTCTCCCTCGTCCTCGTGGTCCGCATCGCCGCCCAGCCCGCCGCCCACGAGGCCGCGAAACCGTCGCTGCGTGCGATCGCCGAGGGCGCCCGGTACGCGTGGGGCCGCAAGGAACTGCTCGGGACGTACGCGGTGGACCTGGCCGCGATGTTCCTGGCGATGCCGCTGGCGGTGCTGCCGTTCCTCGCGGACGAACTGCACGCCCGCTGGTCGCTGGGGATGATGTACGCGGCCGTACCGCTGGGGTCGCTGCTGGTGAGCGTGACCAGCGGCTGGACCTCGCGGGTGCACCGGCACGGCCGGATGGTGGTGCTGGCGGCGCTGCTGTGGGGACTGGCCGTGGCCGCCGCCGGGGTCGCCGGCGACGTGTGGCTGGTGCTGCTGTGCCTCACCGTGGCGGGCGGGTGCGACATGGTGAGCGGGATCTTCCGCGGCGCCATGTGGAACCAGACCATCCCGGACGCGCTGCGCGGCCGGCTGGCCGGCATCGAACTGCTGTCGTACTCGGTGGGGCCGCAGCTGGGGCAGGTCCGTTCCGGTTCTGTCGCCGCCTGGTGGGGTGTACGGGCGTCCGTGTGGTCGGGCGGGGTGCTGTGCGCGGGCGCGGTGGGACTGCTGGCGCTGTGCCTGCCGGGACTGATGGCGTACGACGCCCGGACGAACGAGCACGCGGTACGGCTGCGCGCGGCCCGCACGACCCGCACGACCACAGCACAGTCACCCGCCTGATCGGCCGCGGCCGCCCACGGCCCCGTTCAGCCCGGCGCCGTCCGTTCGGCCAGGGGTCGCGCCGCCGCGCGGGTCGTTCGGTCAGGTGCTCGCGCCGGGCGGCCGGTCAGTCCTGGGGGCCCGGCCGGTCCTCTTCCTGCTGTCCGCCGGACGTCGCGTCGTGCCAGCGGGGGTCGGTCTCCCACTGGAGGTTGCGTTCCCGGGCGGTGTCCATCGCGTGCTGGGCCTCCTGCCGGGAGGCGTACGGGCCGAACCGGTCCTTGGCCGGGCACTCGGGGCCCTCCTCGACCTTCTGGTGCTCCAGGCAGTAGAACCACTCCCCCGGCTTGCCCGCGGTGCGCTTCTTGAACAGGGCCATGACCAGCTCCTCTCGCCACCGACATGTTCCCCCATCGGCGCTCGATAGACTCACCGGCATGTCTGGCCAGTCGCTGCTCGTCCCCGGGGAGCTGTCCCCCGCCCGTTCCGTGCCCGGAAACATCCGCCGCCCCGAGTACGTCGGCAAGCCCGCGCCGAAGCCGTACACCGGGCCGGAGGTGCAGACCCCACAGACCGTCGAGGCGATGCGCGTCGCCGGGCGGATCGCCGCGCAGGCGATGGAGGAGGCGGCCAGGCACATCGCGCCGGGCGTGACCACGGACGAGCTGGACCGGGTGGCCCACGCCTACATGTGCGACCACGGCGCCTACCCGTCCACGCTCGGCTACCGCGGCTTCCCCAAGTCGCTGTGCACCTCCGTCAACGAGGTGATCTGCCACGGCATCCCCGACTCGACGGTGCTGCGCGACGGCGACATCGTCAACCTGGACGTGACGGCGTACATCGGCGGTGTGCACGGCGACAACAACGCCACGTACCTCGTCGGCGACGTCGACGAGGAGAGCCGCCTGCTCGTGGAGCGCACCCGCGAGGCGTTGAACCGCGCGATCAAGGCGGTCCGGCCGGGCCGGCAGCTCAACGTCGTGGGCCGGGTCATCGAGTCGTACGCCAAGCGCTTCGGCTACGGCGTGGTCCGCGACTTCACCGGGCACGGCATCAACACGTCCTTCCACTCCGGGCTGATCGTGCCGCACTACGACAGCCCGCACGCCACCACCGTCATGCGGCCCGGCATGACCTTCACCATCGAGCCGATGCTGACCCTCGGCACCATCGAGTACGACGTCTGGGACGACGGCTGGACCGTCGTCACCAAGGACCGCATGCGCACCGCCCAGTTCGAGCACACCCTGGTGGTCACGGAGACGGGCGCGGACATCCTGACGCTGCCGTAGGGCCGTCGCTGCCGTAGGCCGTCGCTGCCGTAGCGCCTGGACAGGCTGTCGAAGAGCCCGACGCGCGGGTCGCCGGGCCGCCCCGCCGTCAGCGTTCCAGGACCACGCGCCCGCCGACCTCCACCCACCCCTGTGGCTGAGGTGCCGTCAGGATCTGGGAACCCGCTCCCTGGGTGATGTTCAGGGCGCGGCCGAGCCGGGCCGTCAGCAGCAGGGCCGCCGCGCCGGTCGCCTCGTCCTCGTCGATGCCGTCGTCGCGGCCGGGGAAGGCGCGGGCTCGGACCCGGCCGGCGGGTTCGTCCTCCCAGGACCATGCGTAGATCCACTCCCCGGGCGGCGGGACGGGGAGGTCGTCGACCTCGGCCGGAGTGGCGTACTGGCGCAGGGTGCGGGGCGGGGCCCACTCGGGGCGCGCCTCGATCCAGGTGAACTCGCCGTCCAGGCGGGTGCCGACCCGGCCGGCCGTGGTGACCAGTTCCGGTACGTCCAGGAGCCAGGCGGTGCCGACGCAGGGGTGGCCCGCGAAGGGCAGGCGCAGGGTGGGGGTGTAGATGTCGAGGACGCCGCGCTCGGGGTCGTCGACGAACACCGTCTCGCTGAAGCCGAGTTCGGCGGCGAGCGCCTGGCGGTCGGCGCGGCCGGGGAGCAGGGTGCCCTCGCGGACCACGCCCAGTTCGTTGCCGTAGCCGCCGCGGGGTCCGCAGAAGACGCGGAGCACGTCGTAGTCAGTCACCGGGGAATTGAAGCATCACCGGGGCGGCGGCCCGCCTCCGTGCCGCCATTGCCCACACTTGCCCTTCTCTTGGCTTCTGCTTTGCGATGCCGAGACCAAGCCGTGCCTGTGACCTTTCCGTACGGGCCGGTGCGAGCTGAATCACGGACGGGTTGGGTATGAGTGAGGTAAGCCTCAGGTAAGTTAGGGTAGCCTCACCAACCGTTCTCACCTGGAGCCTGCATGCGAGCCGTCCGACTCTCCGTCGTCACCGCCGCCGCCACCGCGGCCGCTCTGACCGCCGTGACGGCCTGCACCGCCAAGAGCGACGCCGCGGACGGCGAGGCGATCCAGGTGACCGCCGCCGACTCCACCTGCGAGACCTCCGCGAAGAGCGTCCCGGCCGGCCAGGTCACCCTCAAGATAGAGAACAAGGGGTCCCGGGCGACCGAGGTCGAGATCGTCTTCCCGGACGACCGGATCGTCTCCGAGAAGGAGAACATCGGCCCCGGCACCAAGTACACGCTGACCGCCGAGGTCAAGGCGGGCTCGTACGAGATCGCCTGCCGCCCGGGCATGAAGGGCCACGGCGTGCGGCAGAAGCTGACGGTCACCGGCAAGGGGACCACCGCCGCGCGCAACCCGGAGCTGGACAAGGCCGTCGCCGACTACCGCCAGTACGCGCAGGACCAGGCCGACGAGACCCTGCCCCGCGTCGAGGCGTTCGTGAAGGCCGTCAAGGCCGGGGACCCGGCCGCCGCCAAGAAGGCCTACGCCCCCTCGCGCCTGGGCTGGGAGCGCACCGAGCCGGTCGCCGAGTCCTTCGGCGACATCGACCCCAAGGTCGACGTCCGCGAGGACGGCCTGGAGGACGGCCAGAAGTGGACCGGCTGGCACCGGCTGGAGAAGTCGCTGTTCGAGGACGGGAAGATCGGCGCGGAGGAGAAGACCCTCGCCGACCGGCTCGTCACCGACCTGAAGGACTGGCAGAAGCGGGTCGGCACCGCCGAGATCACCCCGACCTCCATGGCCAACGGCGCCAAGGAACTCCTCGACGAGGTCGCCACCGGCAAGGTCACCGGCGAGGAGGACCGTTACGCCCACACGGACCTGGTCGACTTCAAGGGGAACGTCGAGGGCGCGCAGAAGGCGTACGACCTGCTCAAGCCGGTCGCCGCGAAGAACGACCCGGCCCTGACGAAGGAACTCGACAAGCAGTTCGCCGCGCTGGACGCCCTCCTCGACGGCTACCGCACCAAGGGCTCGGACAAGGCGCAGTACGACTTCGTCTCCTACGACAAGGTCGGCAAGGACGGCCGCAAGGCGCTGTCGGACGCGGTGAACGCGCTGGCCGAGCCGCTGTCCAAGCTCGCCGCCACCGTGGTGAAGAAGTAGGGAGAGGGGCCATGGGACAGGAGCAGGCTCAGGGCGCCGCGCCCTCCCGGCGCGCGCTGATCGGCTGGGGCGGGGCCGGGCTCGCGCTCGGCGCGGTCGCGGCCGGCGGCGCGGTGGCGATGGCGAGGAACGGGGACGGCGCGGACGCGTCCGGCACCGACGGGGCCGGCGCGGTGGAGTTCCACGGCGCCCACCAGGCGGGCATCGCCACGCCCGTCCAGGACCGGCTGCACTTCGCCGCGTTCGACGTGAAGACCGACGACCGCGCCGAGTTCGTGCGGCTGCTGAAGGACTGGACGGCCGCCGCGCGCCGGATGACCGCGGGCAAGGCGGTCGGCGAGGGCGCGTACGGCGGGCTCGCCGAGGCGCCGCCGGACGACACCGGCGAGGCGCTGGGCCTGCCGCCCTCCCGGCTCACCCTCACCCTCGGCTTCGGACCGTCGCTGTTCGAGAAGTTCGGGCTGGAGGAGAAGCGGCCGGCGGCCCTGGTGGACCTGCCCAAGTTCCCCGGCGACAACCTCGACAAGGCCCGCACCGGCGGCGACCTGTGCATCCAGGCCTGCGCCGACGACCCGCAGGTCGCCGTGCACGCCATCCGCAACCTGGCCCGCATCGGCTTCGGCAAGGCCGCCATCCGCTGGTCCCAGCTCGGCTTCGGCAAGACCTCCTCGACCACCCCCGGCTCCCAGACCCCGCGCAACCTGTTCGGCTTCAAGGACGGCACCCGCAACATCGCCGGGACCGAGACGGACCGGCTGGAGAAGTACGTGTGGGCCGGGGACGGGGACGGCGGGGCGAAGGACGCCTGGATGAACGGGGGTTCGTACCTCGTGGCCCGGCGCATCCGGATGAACATCGAGACCTGGGACCGGACCTCGCTGCAGGAGCAGGAGGACGTCTTCGGCCGGGACAAGGGCGAGGGCGCGCCGGTCGGCAAGGCCAAGGAGCACGACGAGCCGTTCCTGAAGGCGATGAAGCCCGACGCGCACGTCCGGCTCGCGCACCCCGACGCCAACGGCGGCATCACCATCCTGCGCCGGGGCTACTCCTTCACCGACGGCACCGACGGCCTGGGCCGCCTCGACGCCGGCCTGTTCTTCCTGGCCTACCAGCGCGACCCCCGCAAGGGTTTCATCCCGCTCCAGCGCAGGCTGGCCACGCACGACGCGCTCAACGAGTACATCCAGCACGTGGGTTCGGCGGTCTTCGCGATCCCGCCCGGCGTCCGTGACGCGGGCGACTGGTGGGGCCGCACACTGCTGTCCGAGGAGGCGTAGGTCCGTGTTCTCCAACTATCTGATCGGTCTGCGCGAGGGGCTGGAGGCCAGCCTCGTCGTGTGCATCCTCATCGCCTATCTGGTCAAGACCGGCCGCAGGGACGCCCTGCGGCCGATCTGGACCGGCATCGGCATCGCGGTCGCCATCGCGATGGGCTTCGGCTGCGTCCTCGAATTCGGCTCCCAGGAGCTGACGTTCGAGGCGCAGGAGGCGCTGGGCGGCTCGCTGTCCGTCATCGCGGTCGGCCTGGTGACGTGGATGGTGTTCTGGATGCGGCGCACCGCCCGGCACCTGAGGTCCGAACTGCACGGCAAGCTGGACGCGGCCCTCGCGATGGGCACCGGCGCGCTGGTCGCCACCGCGTTCCTGGCGGTGGGCCGCGAGGGCCTGGAGACCGCGCTGTTCGTGTGGGCGTCCGTGCACGCGGCCTCCGACGGCACCCCGCGCCCGCTGATCGGCGTGGCCCTCGGCATCGCCACCGCGGTCCTGCTCGGCTGGCTGTTCTACCGGGGCGCGCTGAAGATCAACCTGGCCAGGTTCTTCACCTGGACCGGCGCCATGCTGGTCGTGGTCGCGGCGGGCGTGCTCGCGTACGGCTTCCACGACCTCCAGGAGGCGAACTGGCTGCCGGGGCTGACGAACCTGGCCTTCGACATCAGCGGCACCATCGCGCCGGACAGCTGGTACGGCACGCTCCTGAAGGGCGTGTTGAACTTCCAGCCCGACCCGACCGTCCTCCAGGTCACGGTGTGGCTGCTGTACCTGGTCCCGACGCTCACCGTGTTCTTCGCCCCGGTAGGGTTCGCCTCCGGGAAGGGGAAGGTGACGGTAGCTGATGAGCAGGGGTCGCGGCCCTCGAAGGCTTCGCAGGCTTGAGCGGACGGCCGCGCTGGCGGCCTCGGTGACCGCGCTGGCGCTGACCGCCGGCGGGTGCGTGGTGGTGCACGGGGAGCGCGAGGTGCTCCCGGCCGCCACCCGGGCCGAGGCCGCGACGGCGCTGGCGCAGTTCACGTCCGCGTACAACAAGGCCGACAAGGCGTACGACAGTTCACTGGACGCCGCACACGTCACCGGCGCGCTCGGCGCGATCGACGGGGCCCGGCTGAAGGCAGGGCACGTCAACAGCCCGGCCGGCAACCCCGCGCACACGCCGCTGACGCTGACGGACGTGAAGTTCACGATCCCGAAGAAAGCCGGCTGGCCGCGCTGGTTCCTCGCCGACGCCAAGGGAAACAAGGGCGGCGGCGCGCGCTGGCTGCTGGTGTTCACGCGGCACGCGCTCACCGAGAAGTGGCAGGTGGCGTACCTGACGCTGGTGGCCGACGGCCAGGTGCCGAAGTTCCGCGTGGACGCGGACGGCTGGGCCGAGGCCGTGCCCGCCGACTCCCCGGGCCTGGCCGCCGCGCCCGGCGGGCTGAGCCGGCAGTACGCGGCCTGTCTGAAGGACGGCGGCGCTACGTTCGCCCCCGGTGTGCACACCTCGGGCTGGCGCGCGCTGCGCGCGAAGAACGCGGTCCGGCCGGGCCTGGCCAACCAGTACATCGACGAGCCGCTGACCGGCGGCGACTACGCCCCGCTCGCGCTGCGCACGGCCGACGGCGGGGCCCTGGTGTTCTTCGCCACGCACCATTACCAGAAGCAGACGGCCGCCGCGGGCGCCTCGGTGCCCACCCCGAACAAGGGCGTACGGGCGCTCACCAAGGGGGAGATCAAGCAGTCGCTGACGATGGAGTTCGTCTCCAACGAGGTGGCGCTGGACCCGGCCGCGGGCGCGGGTGCGGCGGGCAGGAAGGTGTCGGTCGTGGGCCGCGTGCAGGGCATGACGTCCGCGCAGGGCGGCTGAGGCACCGAACGCCGGGTTCAGTGGTCCGAGGGCCCGCGGCCGGGTTCAGTGGTCCTGGGGCCCGCGGTCCTAGGTCCCGCGGCCGGATTCAGTGGCTCAGGGGCCAGGCCGCGTTCGTGTCGGTGGGGTCTTGCGCGGTGTGGCGGGCGCAGGCGTCGGTGAGGGCTTCGAGGAGCGTGAGGGGGTCCGGGAGGGGGTGTTCCGGGCCCTGGCCCGTGACCCAGCGCACGGCCCGGCCCGTGTCGCCGGGCAGCCGGGCGGGGGGAACGAGGACGTAGGAGCCGCGGCAGTGCCAGCGCAGCCCGGGGTGCTCGTCCATGGTCTCCGGGTGGCAGTCCAGCTCGCACGGCCACCACTCGTCCTCCTCCTCGGGGGTGCCCCGGGTGAGGGTGAAGAACAGCATGCGCCCGTCGTCGCTCTCCGCGACCGGGCCGACCTCGACCCCGTTGGTCCGCAGCCGCTCCAGGGCCTCCTGCCCGGCCTCCAGCGGCACGTCGAGGACGTCGTGGGTCATGCCGGTGGCGGTGATGAAGTTCGCCTGCGGCTGGTGCCTGGCCCAGCGCTCGACCTGGGCGCGGTCGGTCGTGGACTGCGTCTGCCAGGCGAACGACACCGGGTGCCGGGCGGGGGTGGGACAGCCGACGCGGTCGCAGGAGCAGCCGTAGCCGGACCCCGGGTGCGCGGCGGGCGCGAGGGGCAGTCCCGCGTCGGCGGTGGCGACCAGCAGGGCCTCCCGGCCGCCGTCGCCGGGGGCCTCCTTCGGGCGGCGTCCGCGCAGCCACTGGGAGAGTTTGCCCTGCCGGCCGGTACGGCCGCCGAACTCCGCGCCGCTCATCTATCCCCTCGCCTCGCTGGTTGGACAGCATGCTCCGTGGTTCTCCATGGTCCCACCATCCTGCGCCTTCGGTGACCGGAGCCCGTATCCGGGGTGGGCGGGGCGAGGCCACGGCGCTCCGCGCGGGGCGGAGCACGGGGGCGCAGCGCGGGCGCAAGGGGCGCTGCGCCGGGGCTGCGCGGGGGCTCGGCATGGGGGCCGGGCGGGGGGGCGGGCCGGAGGCGGCCCGGGGTTCGGTGCGGGGTTCGGTGCGGGGGCTCGGCACGGATGCCGGGAGCGGACCGGGGGCTCGGCACGGGTGCGGGCCGGGGGCTCAGCGCGAGGGCTCGACACGGGTGCCCGGCGCGGGAGCGGGCCGGGGGCTCAGCGCGAGGGCTCGACACGGGTGCCCGGCGCGGGAGCGGGCGCAGAGGCGGGCCTGGGCTCGGTGCGGGGCGCTGTGCGCGGGTCCGGGGGCTGGGCTCAGCGCGGGGTGAGGCCGTGCAGCGCGTAGTCGACGAGGGTGTCGGTGTACTCGTAGGAGAGGGGGCCGGTGTACTGGAGCCAGCGCTGGGCGAGCGGGGAGACGAAGAGTTCCAGGGCGATGCGCGGATCGACGTCGGGGCGTACGGCTCCGGCTTCCTGCGCGGAGCGCAGTCTGCGCACGTACAGCTGCAGCTGCGGCTCCAGCAGGCGGGCCACGAGTTGCCGGGCGAGCTGCTCGTTCACCAGGCCCTCGGCGGCGAGCGCGCGCGAGGGCGCCTCGAACTTCGGGTCGAGGAGTCCGTCGACGGTGGCGCGCAGCACGGCCTTCAGGTCGGCGGCGAGGTCGCCGGTGTCCGGGATGCTGCCCTGCGCCTCCCCCAGCTTCTCGCCGCTCTGCCGTGCGCCCTGCTCGGAGAGGTCGAGGAAGGCCTCCAGCAGGACGTCCGCCTTCGACGGCCACCACCGGTAGATGGTCTGCTTGCCGACCCCCGCCCGTGCGGCGATGCCCTCGATCGTGGTCCTCGGGTAGCCGGCCTCGGCGACGAGCGCGAGGGCGGCGTCGTAGATCGCGCGGCGGGACCTCTCACTGCGGCGGGCGGCGTCGGGGGCGGGCTTCTTGGCCATGGGCCGACGGTAGCAGGCACGTGAGACGGGCCGTCTCGCCAGTCGGCAGTAGCGGGGACGACGGGACGGTCCGGGACGGTCCGGGCCGGCCCGCCGGTCGGTGGCAGGGGGCTCCCTCTCACCGCGCGCGTGTCGCCTGTGCCACCCGCGCGGGCGAAGGCGGCCCCCCGGCCCGCGCGCGACGGCCGTGTCCGGCGCACCATGGCACCAAGCGACCCGGCCACCGAGCACGCAGGTACGACGTCCCTGTCCCTGTGGTATCTCCCCGAGGAGCCCGCCTTGGCCCGTACCCGCAGCGCCCGTCCCCGGCGCTATCTGATGTGCCCGCCCGCGCACTTCGCCGTCGGGTACTCCATCAACCCGTGGATGGACCCGGACAAGCCGGTCGACGCGCCGCTGGCGCTGGCCCAGTGGGAGCAGTTGCGCGAGGTGTACCGGTCCCTCGGCCATGCGGTGGAGGTGCTGGTCCCGCAGCCGGGGCTGGTGGACATGGTGTTCACGGCGGACGGCTCCCTGGTGGTGGACGGGCGGGTGTTCGGCGCCCGGTTCGCCCACGCGCAGCGGGAGCCGGAGGCCGAGGCGCACCTGCGGTGGTACGCCGGGAACGGCTTCGCGCACCTGCACGTGCCCGTGCACATCAACGAGGGCGAGGGCGACTTCACGGTCACCGCCTCCTGGGTGCTGGCCGGGCGGGGCTTTCGCACCAACCCGCTCGCGCACGGCGAGGCGCAGGAGTTCCTGGGCCGCCCGGTGGTCGGCCTGGAACTGGTCGACCCCCGCTTCTACCACCTCGGGCTCGCCCTCGCCGTCCTCGACGACGCGGCGGACGAGGTGGCGTACTACCCGGGCGCCTTCTCCCCCGGCAGCCGGGAGGTGCTGCGCCGGCTGTTCCCCGACGCCCTGGTGGCGACCGGGGAGGACGCCGCCGCGTTCGGTCTGAACGCCGTCTCCGACGGTCTGCACGTGGTGCTGCCGCAGGCGGCGGCGGGGCTGTGCGACGCACTGCGGGAGCGCGGTTTCACACCGGTCGGCGTGGACCTGAGCGAGCTGCACAAGGGCGGCGGCGGGGTGAAGTGCTGCTCGCTGGAGCTGCGCGACTGAGGAGGGCCTGCGCGTACGGCCCGTCGGCCGGAGCTGCACCTGCGGCCCGTCCGCCACACCTGCGGCCCGTCCGCCGCACCTGCAGTCCGTCCGCTACACCTCCGGCCCGTCCGCCACACCTGCGGCCGTCCGCCACACCTCCGGCCCGTCCGGCGCACCTGCAGTCCGTCCGCCACACCTGCGGCCGTCCGCCACACCTGCGGCCCGTCCGCCACACCTGCGGCCCGTCCGCCACACCTGCAGTCCGTCCGCCACACCTGCGGCCGTCCGCTACGCCTGCGGCCCGTCCGCCACACCTGCGGCCCGTCCGCTACGCCTGCGGTCCGTCCGGCGGCCAGGCGTCGCCCCAGTCGGTGTCCCGGGCCGCCTTGTACAGGTCGCCGTGGCGTTTGGTGACCGTACGGCGGCGCAGCTGCTCGTCCGGCTCGCACAGGTCGAGCAGGACCTGTCCCTTGCGGATCTGCGGGCGCCGTACGACGCGGGCGGGCGCGGGCGTGGCGTCCGGCAGGCGGGTGGCGGCGACGTAGCCGAACTTCTCGTCCTCGTAGGCGAGGGAGCCGCCCTTGACCTGCCGGTGCAGCGAGGACCGGCTGACCCGGGCCGAGAAGTGGCACCAGTCCGTGCCGGGCACGATCGGGCAGGCGGCGCTGTGCGGGCAGGGCGCGGCGATCCGGAAGCCGGCGGCGACGAGCCGGTCGCGGGCCTCGATGACGCGGGCGTAGCCGTCGGGGGTGCCCGGTTCGACGACGACGACGCTCTGCGCGGCGTTCGCGGCGGCGTCGACGACGGCCGTCCGGTCGGCGGCGGTCAGTTCGCCGAGGACGTAGGAGACGGTGACGAGGTCGGTCGTGCCGAGGTCGAGCGCCGCGCCGATGCGGGCCCGCTGCCAGCGGGCGCCGCGCAGGTCGGGGTGGGCGGCGGCGATCTCCCGGCCCAGGGCGAGCGCGGGTTCCGCCCAGTCGAGCACGGTGACCGGCCGCCGACCGGCCCAGGTGGCGGCGACGGCCCAGGTCGCGGCCCCGGTCCCGCCGCCCACGTCGACGTGGCTGCCGGGCGTCCAGCCGGGCACGGTCCGCGCGAACGCCGCCAGCGCCGAGCGCACCGCCTCGAAGGTGGCCGGCATCCGGTACGCGGCGTACGCGGCCACGTCGGCGCGGTCGCGCAGGATCGGGGTGTCGGTGGGGGTGCTGCCGCGGTAGTTCGCGATCAGCCGCTCCACGGCCCCGGCGGCCTGCCGCGGCGGCAGCCCGTCGAGCAGCCCCAGGAGCGCGGCACGGAGGGTCTCCGACGGAAGTACGACGTCGTTCACCGCACGATTCTCTCAGCCCGTACGGGGTGCTCGGCGCCCCGCGGCGGGTGGCCGGGGCGCGCTCACGTCCCGCGTACGGCCCGCGCGAGGCGGGTGGCCGCCGCCGCCCGCGGGCGGTTGTCGGGGCGCCGTCTGCGCGGGTGCACGGTGGTGGCCAGCAGCACCAGGAAGGTGTCCGTCGCCGGGTCGAGGACCACGGAGGTGCCGGTGAAGCCGCAGTGGCCCGCCGCTCCCCGTCCGGCCAGCTCGCCCATGAACGACGGCTGGTCCACGGCGAAGCCGAGACCGGGCGGGGCCAGGAGGAGTTCGACGAAGTCGGGGCCGAGGATGCGGGCGGACCCGTAGGAGCCGCCCGCGAGGAGCGCGCGGCAGAAGACCGCGAGGTCGGGGGCGGTGGAGAACAGCCCCGCGTGCCCGGCCACGCCGCCCAGCGCCCAGGCGTTCTCGTCGTGGACCTCGCCGCGCAGCATCCCGCGGTCCGCCTTGGCCCAGGGCCGCCGCTGGTCCTCGGTCGCCGCCGCGCCGGGGCAGGGGCCGAAGCGGGTGTCCGTCATGCCGAGCGGGCGGGTGATCCCCTCGTGGATCAGGTCGTCCAGGGAACGGCCGGTGATGCGCTCCAGGATGTGCTGGAGGAGCAGCAGGTTGAGGTCGGAGTAGGTGTAGGTGCCGGGCACCCCCACCGGCGGCTCGGCGCGCAGCCGCGCGAGCCGGGCGGCGTGGTCCGGGCAGTCGTACAGCGGGATCTCGGGCCGCAGGCCGGAGGTGTGGGTGAGCAGCTGCCGTACGGTGACGCCGTGCGCGGCGGCGGCGTGGAACTCCGGCAGGTACGCCCCCACGCGCGCGTCGACGCCCAGCGTGCCCCGTTCGATCTGCTGCATCGCGGCGACAGCCGTGAACAGCTTGGTGACGGAGGCCAGGTCGAAGGGGGTGTCCACGGTCATGGGGACCCGTGCTTCGGGCGGGAGTTCGATGCCGCGGTCGGTGTCGGGGTCGTAGGACCCGTACCGCAGGGCCCAGCCCGCCGCATGGGTCGCGGCGATCACCGGGCCGCGCCCGGCGACCACGACGGCGCCCGCCGCCCAGGGTCGCCTCCCGGCGGTGAGGGCGTGCACCTCGCGGACGAGTTCGTGCAGTTCGGCGGGGTCGAGCCCGGCCCTGGCCGGAGTGTCCCGGCGCAGTCTCGACACGCTCAGCTCTCCGCTCCCTCTGTTCCCTGCGCCGGTTCCGCCGGCGTGGACGCGTTCCACGGACGGCACATTCCCAGGAAGCAGCCCAGCGCGACCACGGCCGCCACCAGTTGGACCACGGCCATGGGCACGGCGGTGTGCTCCCCGGCGATCCCGACGAGCGGGGAGGCGATCGCGCCTATGAGGAAGGAGGACGTGCCGAGCAGCGCGGAGGCGGAACCGGCGTTGTGCTTGGTGCGCATGAGCGCGAGCGTCTGGGTGTTCGGCATGGTGATGCCCATCGCGGACATGAGCACGAACAGCGCGGCGGCCACCGGCACGAGGCCCACCGTTCCGAAGGCGCCCGCCGCCATCAGCAGCAGCGCGGTCGCCGCCACGATGACGACGACGAGTCCGGCTCCCAGCACCCGGTCCATGCGGACCCGGCCGACCAGCACCTTGCCGTTGATCTGGCCGACGGCGACCAGCCCGATCGAGTTGAGCCCGAACAGCAGGCTGAACGTCTGCGGGGAGGCACCGTAGATCTCCTGGATCACGAACGGCGACGCGGACACGTAGGCGAACAGGGAGGCGAAGGCGAAGCCGCCCGCGATCATGTAACCGGTGAAGACACGGTCGGCGAGCAGCCGCCGCATCGAGCCCAGCGCCTCGCCCACGCCGCCCTCGTGCCGTTCGGCGGCCGGCAGGGTCTCCGGGAGCTTCGTCCACACCACCGCGGCCAGCAGCGCGCCGACCACGGTGAGGACGACGAACACGCCCCGCCAGTCCGTCACCCGCAGGATCTGCCCGCCGATCAGCGGCGCGACGATCGGCGCGACCCCGGAGATCAGCATGAGCGTGGAGAAGAACCGGGCCATGGCCACGCCGTCGTACAGGTCGCGGACGACCGCCCGGGCGATCACGATGCCGGCCGCGCCCGCCAGGCCCTGCGCCAGCCGGAAGGCGACCAGGATCTCGACGTTCGGCGCGAGGGCGCACAGCGCGGTGGCGAGGACGTAGACCGCGAGTCCGGCGAGCAGCGGGCGGCGGCGCCCCCACCGGTCGCTCATCGGGCCGACCACGAGCTGTCCGAGCGCCATGCCGGCCAGACAGGCGGTCAGGGTGAGCTGGACGGTCGCGGCGGGCGCGTGCAGGGACCGGGTGACCTCCGGCAGCGAGGGCAGGTACATGTCCATCGCGAGCGGAGGCGTGGCGGTCAGGCTGCCGAGGATCAACGTCACCAGGAGACCGGCCCGGCGGGCGGCGCGGACCGGCGGCGGTGTGGGTGCCGGTGGCAGTGTGGGTGCCGGTGGTGGCGTGGGTTCGGGTCTCGCCCGCGGTACGGCCGTTTCCCCCGCGGCCGGCTTGTGCGGTGCCGACGCCCCTCCCTCGGACATGTGTCCCTCCCTCTCCGACTGGTCCGCCACCTATGCTCTCAGCTCGTACACCGTGCCGAGGAACGCATGAGCGAGGGTGGGGTCCGGTAATGCCTGGAATATCCGCTGGGGCGTCTGCTGGAACGTCCGGTGGGGCGTCCGGAGGGGCGTGTGACGGGGCGTCCGGTGGGGCACCTGACGGGGCGTCCGGTCGGGCATCCGCCGGACCGTCCGGCCAGGCATCCGCCGGTCCGTCCGGTGGGGCGGGAGGGAAAGTGCGCTGGGGGATCCTGGCCACCGGCGGGATCGCCGCCGCGTTCACCGCTGACCTGGTGGACCTGCCGGACGCCGAGGTCGTGGCGGTGGCCTCGCGCCGCGCGGAGCCGGCCGAGGCGTTCGCGGAGCGGTTCGGGATCGAGCGGGCATACGGCACCTGGGACGAACTGGCGCGGGACGCCGGCATCGACGTCGTCTACGTCGCCACCCCGCACGTCGCCCACCGCGCCGCTGCCGGTCTGTGCCTGGAGGCCGGGCGGAACGTGCTGTGCGAGAAGCCGTTCACGCTGAACCTGCGCGAGGCCACGGAACTGGTCGCGCTGGCCCGCCGCCACGGGCGCTTCCTGATGGAGGCCATGTGGATGTACTGCAACCCGCTGGTGCGGCGGCTGAAGGCCCTCGTCGACGACGGGGCGATCGGTGACGTGCGCACCGTGCAGGCCGACTTCGGACTGGAGGGACCCTTCCCGCCCGCGCACCGGCTGCGCGACCCGGACCTGGGCGGCGGGGCGCTGCTCGACCTGGGCGTCTACCCGGTCTCGTTCGCCCACCTGCTGCTCGGCGAGCCGTCGGACGTCTCGGCGAAGGCCGTGCTCTCCGCCGAGGGCGTCGACCTCCAGACCGGCGCCCTGCTCTCCTGGGACGGCGGGGTGCTGGCCCAGCTGCACTGCTCCATCACCGGCGGTACGGGAACGACCGCCTCGGTCACCGGCTCCCGGGGCCGCATCGACGTGCCGTCCGGCTTCTTCCACCCGGAGCGGTTCGTGCTGCACCGCGACGGCCGCGACCCCGAGGAGTTCACGGCCGACCCGGCCGACGGCCCGCGCTCCAGCCTGCGGCACGAGGCGCTGGAGGTGATGCGCGCCCTGCGCGCGGGGGAGACGGAGTCGCCGCTGGTGCCGTTGGACGGCACGCTCGCGGTGATGCGGACGCTGGACGCGGTCCGGGAGCGGATCGGGGTGCGCTACCCGGGGGAGGCGGCGGAACCCGGAGCTGAGCCCGCGCTCGTGTGACGTGCCGCTGCCGCACACCGCCCGGCATCCGTATGGCGGACCCGGGATTCCGTATGGCGGACCGTGCTCGTACGCTCCGGTGCCATGACTGAGACCCCATCGAAGATCGCCGTGGTGACGGGCGCGGGCTCCGGCATCGGCCGGGCCGTCGCCGTGGAGCTGCTGCGCGCGGGCTGGTCCGTGACCCTGGCGGGGCGGCGCCCGGAGCCGCTGGAGGAGACGGCGGCCCTCGCTCCCGGGGCCGCCTCGCTCGCCGTACGCGCCGACGTGGCGCGCCCCGAGGACGTGACGGCACTGTTCGCCGCGACCGTCGAACGGTTCGGCCGGGTGGACCTGCTGTTCAACAACGCGGGCACCTTCGGCCCCGGCGGCGTCCCCGTCGAGGACCTGTCCTACGAGGCGTGGCGGCACGTGGTGGACACCAACCTCAACGGGGCGTTCCTGTGCGCGCAGGCGGCGTACCGGCAGATGAAGGAGCAGGACCCGCAGGGCGGCCGGATCATCAACAACGGCTCGATCTCGGCCCACACGCCCCGGCCGCACTCGGCGCCCTACACCGCCACCAAGCACGCGCTGACCGGCCTGACCAAGGCGCTGTCGCTGGACGGGCGGCCGTACCGCATCGCGGTCGGGCAGATCGACATCGGCAACGCGGCCACCGACATGACGGTCGGGATGCAGACCGGCGCCTTGCAGGCGAACGGCCAGGTGGCACCGGAACCCGTGATGGACGTCGCCGACGTGGCACGCACGGTCCGGCACATGGCGGAACTGCCGCTGGAGGCCAACGTGCAGTTCGCGACGGTGCTCGCGACGACGATGCCGTACGTGGGCCGGGGCTGAACGCGACGACGATGCCGTACGTGGGCCGGGACCGAGCGCGGGGCCTGGGCTGAACGTGGGGCCTGGGCTGAACGTGGGGCCTGGGCTGAACGTGGGGCCTGGGCTGAACGTGGCGCGCGCTCCGGCGCGCGCGGCAGCCGTTCCACGGCCCGGTGCGCACCCCGCGTCTCGCGCGGGATCCACCCCCAGCCGGTGCCGTGGAACGGCTTCCGCACCCCTCCCCTGAATGTGGCCGAAGGGAGCACCGGACGGGTGCGGACGGCCCGGAAAGTCTGGACCGCCCGGGCAGCCCAGGCGGCCCAGGCGGCCCAGGCAGTCCGAAAGGTGCGGACAGACCGGACAGTCCGGGGCGGTGGACGCTCGGTGCTCCAACTGTGAAACTCTGGTGAAGGAGAGGTCGAGCATATGCCGTCGACCGGCTCGTACGGTACGGAGTTACCTATTCCGCTTGTGTAGATCGCGGTCCGGCCCCGGGGCCTCCGGGCACGCTCCGCTCCTCAACGGCGGTGACGGCCCCCCGAGTCCCCCGCCCGCGCCGCGGCCCGGCGCCTGCGCAGCGCCCACACGCCGCCCGCGAGCAGAGCGGCCGTGCCACCCGCCCCCTCCAGCAACCGCCAGGCCGAGGGGCCGCCGCCGGCCACGGAGTCCGTCGCCCCCGCTTCGGACCCGGCCGCGGCCTTGGGGCCGGGCGCCCCACCCGCCTTCGCCCCGCCCTCGCTCAGCGGTTCGACCAGGATGCCCACCGCCCGCGCCGAACCGCCCTGCGCGAAGCCCCAGTCGAGCAGGGCGGCGGTCTCCTCGTAGACGGCGTTGCTGCCGATCCCGGGGTGCATCACGGTGACGAGCAGGGTGCGGCCCCCGCGGACCGCGGCCCCGGTGAAGGTGTTCCCGGCGTTGCTGGTGTAACCGTTCTTCACCCCGATCATGCCGTCGTACGACTTCAGGCCCCACGAACCGGTCAGCAGGCGGTCGGTGTTCTGGATCTGGAACGTCTTCTTCCTGCCGGCCGGGAAGTCCGCGGTGCGGGTGCCGCAGTAGCCGTGGAAGTCGGCGTTGCGCAGTCCGTGCCGGGCGAACAGGGTCAGGTCGTAGGCGGAGGAGATCTGCCCCGGGTGGTCGAACCCGTCCGGGCTGACCACGTGGGTGTCCAGGGCCTGCAGGTCCTCCGCCTTGGCCTGCATCTCCGCGACCGTGCGGGCGACACCGCCGTTCATGTGGGCGAGGACGTGCACCGCGTCGTTGCCCGAGCGCAGGAACACGCCCTGCCACAACTGCTCGACGGTGTACGTGGTCCCGGCCTGGATGCCGACGAGGCTGGAACCGGAGGGGATGTCGGCCAGTTCCGCCTCCGTGACGGTGTGCCGCTCGGTGCGGTCGAACTTCTTCAGCACGGTGTCCGCGAAGAGCATCTTCAGCGTGGACGCGGGCGCGAGGCGCTGGTGCGCGCGATAGGAGGCCAGGACCTCTCCGCTCGCCCAGTCGGCGACGAGCCAGGCGCGGGCGGAGAGCTTGCCGGGCAGACCGCTCACACCCCGCACCTGGACGCCGGCATGGGCCAGCCGCTCACCGCCGATGACCGTGGCGGGTGCGGCTGGGGCGGCTGGGGCCGCCTGGGTGGCGGCCGAGGCGGGGCCGCCCGTAGCGACGGCCACGGGGGCCGCGGCGGCCAGGGCGAGCAGGGAGCGACGGGACGGCGAGGGGGGCGGAAAGGGGGACGGCCGGGGGGACGGAGAGGAATCGCGCACTCCGGGACCGTACAAAGTGAGAGCGGGCCGGTGCACGACGGGTCTTCAAAGGCTGATCAAAAGATCACCGAAGGAGGGACGCCGTGTCACTCATGTCGCTCACCGCACACGGCCTCCCACGCGGCCCCTTTCGCCCGCTCCCCCTCCCCCGTCCTCACCTGCCGAGGAGCTGGTCCACCTCCGCGAGCTGTGCGGCGGTGAGCGGCCCCTTCGCGAGGGCGCCCGCGTTGTCCTCGGCCTGGGCCACCGACCGGAAGCCCGGGATCGGCACGGTCCGCGGGCTGCGCGCCCACAGCCAGGCGAGGGCGCCCTGGGCGAGCGTACGGCCGTCGCTGCTCAGGACGGAGCGCACGGCCTCCACGCGCTCCAGCCACCGCGGGTCGGCGCCCGCCCCTGCCCGGAAGCCGGGGAGCCAGACGGGCGGGCGGCTGCGGATGTCCCCCGCCTCCAGGGGCGCGCCGCCCGCGTGCTTGCCGGTGAGCAGGCCCATGGCGAGCGGGCTGCGGTTGACGCTCGCCTGCTCCGCCTCCTCGCACAGGGCGAGCATCGCGGGCGCGTCCTGGAGCACGTTGAGCGCGTGCTGTACGGCCGTGCAGTGCCGGCCCCGGGCGAAGAGGGCGGCGCGGTCCGGGTCGTCGGTGCTCCAGGCGTACGCACGGATCAGCCCCTCGCGCACGAACTCCTCGCAGGCGTCGCGGAGTTCCGCGGCGGCTTCCGGCTCGGCGTCGGAGATGTGCAGCTGGTACAGGTCGATGCGGTCGGTGCCCAGCCGGGCGAGGGAGGCGGTGAGCGCGCGCCGGGCGAACTCGGGGGTGGCGTCCTGGCCGTCCGCGGTCCGGGTGCGCTCGTCGAAACGGTTGCCCCACTTCGTCGCGACGACGACCTCGTCACGGCGGCCGGCGAGGGCGCGCCCGAGCAGCCGCTCACTGTGCCCACAGCCGTAGACGTCAGCCGTGTCGAAGAAGGTGATGCCGAGATCGAGGGCGCGGTGGATCGCCCGTACGGACTCCTCGTCGTCGACCTTCCCCCAGCCGCAGGGCTGCCCGTCCGGGGTCTGCCACTCCCCGCCGACGGCCCAGCAGCCGAAGCCGAGCGCACTGACCTCGATACCGCTGCGTCCGAGCACCCTGGTCCCGGTGAAGGCGGTGGTCCCCGTCAAGTCGGGGTTGATGTTCTCCATGGCCGAGGAGGCTAGGAGTTGAAGCGCACACGAGCGCAAGAGCTCCCGCGCACCGCGGGCTCGGCGGACGGCCGGGGCATCGGCTCGGCGGACAGGCGGGGCGTCGGCTCGGCAGACAGGCGGGGCGCGGGATCGGCGGACAGGCGACGCCTCGGCTCGGCGGACAGGCGGGGCGCGGGATCGGCGGACAGGCGGCGCCTCGGCTCGGCGGACAGGCGGGGTGTCGGCCCGGCGGACGGCGACGCCCTCTCGGCCGACGTCACACCACGTCAGGCAGGGCCCGGCCCCTGTCCCCACCCGAACGCCACGCAGGACGGGCCGACGCGACACGGGAGTGGAAGGGTGCAGAAAAGCCCCTCAGTCCAGCTTGCCCCTCTTGACCCCATTAACCCCTTTCATCAGTCCTTCATACCTTCCGACCCTCCCGGGGAGTCACGGTGACCTGTTACGACCGGCGTGATCTCGGCCTGCTGCTGCTCCGCCTGGGGACGGGCGGCGTCCTGGCCGCGCACGGCGCCCAGAAACTGCTGGGCTGGTTCGGCGGGGCCGGCCTGGAGGGGACCGGCCGGTTCATGGAGTCCGTCGGCTACCGTCCGGGCAGGGCGAGCGCGACGGCGGCGGGCCTCGCGGAGGCGGGCGGCGGTCTCCTGCTGGCCCTGGGCCTGGCCACCCCGGCGGCGGGTGCGGCGGCGGCCGGCGCGATGGCGGGCGCCGCGGCGCTGCACGCCCCCAACGGGTTCTTCGCGCAGAGCGGCGGCTACGAGTACGCCGCCTCACTCGGCCTGACCGCCACCGGCCTCGCGGTCACCGGCCCCGGCCGCCTCTCCCTGGACCACGCCCTCGGCCACACGGTCAACCGCGGCTGGATGGTCCCCGCCGCCTTCGCGGCGACGGCCGCGGGCACGGCGGTGGTCCTGGGCGCCCGGGTCAGGCACCTGCGCCGGCAGAAGGAGGGACGGCAGGAGACCCTGTTCGAGGGCGAGGGATAGCGGCGGCGGGCTCGTCCCGCGCTCGACCCGTTCGCCCC
Source organism: Streptomyces sp. NPDC021356 (assembly GCF_040641015.1). Lineage (NCBI taxonomy): Bacteria > Bacillati > Actinomycetota > Actinomycetes > Kitasatosporales > Streptomycetaceae > Streptomyces > Streptomyces sp. NPDC021356. The sequence continues at coordinate 84,886 of NZ_JBFACU010000009.1, forward strand.
GCGTCCGGCCCGTTCGTCCCGCGTCCGGCCCGTTCGTCCCGCGCTTCTCCCCCTCCCGGGACCATGGGATGCTGCGCCCATGACCGACCCCGACCCGGACCGCCCCACCGCCGAGCCCTGGGCATCCATCGACGCCCTGTGGGCCTGGCTCGACGGCCACCGCGCGCACGACTCCCGCGAGACCCTTCTCATCCGGATGCTGAAACTCTCCGAGGAGGTCGGCGAGGCCGCCCAGGCGGTCATCGGCGCGACCGGCCAGAACCCCCGCAAGGGCACCACGCACACCTGGCAGGACGTCGAGGCGGAGCTGTGCGACGTGGTGATCACAGCCCTGGTCGCCCTGCGCACCCTCACCCCGGACGCCCGAGAGGTCTTCGACCACCACCTGGCAAGGGTCAGGGAACGGTCCCTGGCAACCAAGGGGACGGGGAGGACGGCGGAGACGGACGGAACGGCCCAGGACTGACGCCCGGCAGCGGGGCCGGGGGCCGGGCTCTGGGGCAGGACAACAGCAGACGAGTCGGGCTGTACGCCGGGTTCTGTTCCGGAGGGTCCTCGCGGGCCCTCCGGCGACGGCCATCCATCTAGGGCCGGCGTTGCCGCCGGCCTCGTGCGGTCTACCCGCGGACTCGGGCGGGCAGCCCTCGAACGTCCGCGCAGAGCGCTTTTGACGGCGCTCCTCTTGACCTTGCTCCGGGTGGGGTTTACCTAGCTGCCCAAGTCACCTTGGGCACTGGTGGTCTCTTACACCACCGTTTCACCCTTACCGAGCACCGAAGCGCCCGGCGGTCTGCTTTCTGTGGCACTGTCCCGCGGGTCACCCCGGGTGGCCGTTAGCCACCACCCTGCCCTGTGGAGCCCGGACGTTCCTCGGGAGGTTCCCTCTCGGGAACTTCACGCGGCCGCCCGCCCGGCTCGTCTGCCGTGCCGACCATGATACCGGCCGGGAAGGGGGCCGGGCGCCGGGACGTGGTCTCGTCACGCGGTGGGGGCGGGGAAGGCGCGTTCCAGGGCGTCGAAAGCGGCGGTCAGGCGCCGGCGGTGGTCGTCGACGATGCCGGCGGCCCGCTCGCCCGCCAGCAGGCGGCCCGCGGAGGTGACGCAGACCGTGCGGTACGCGGCGACGGCCAGGGCGGCCAGGAGCCGGGGCTCGGGCAGGTCCGGTGCGGTCTCGGCGAGGGCCCCGGTCAGCGCGTCCTCCAGTTCCTCCACCGCCTCGCGGGCGCGGGCGCGCAGCGCCGGTGAGGCGGCGGCGACCCGCAGGAAGGGGACGAAGCGGTCGCGTACGCCGGACAGCGGGTGCCCGGCGTCGAGGAGGCCGAGGACGAGGCGGCGGAGCGCGGTGAGCGGGTGCTCGTCCGGCGCGCGTCCGCGCACGGCCCCCGTGACGAGGCCGATCGCCTCGGGGATGCGGTCGAGGAACAGGTCCTCCTTGCGCGGGAAGTAGTTGAAGACCGTCATCGGGGAGAGGCCCGCAGCACGGGCGATCTCCGTCACGGTCACCTGCTCGAAACCGTGTTCCAGGAAGAGTCCGGTCGCCACGTCGGAGAGCCGCTGCCGGGTCTCCCGTTTCTTGCGCTCCCTCAGGGACGGCTCCGGTGCGGACGGCTCCTTCGGGGTGGGTGCCGGTTCCGGTGAGGGCCTCTCGCCGGGCTGCTGCTGGGCGTTCATGAAGAAAATATAGCCGATATAAATTTTTAGTGGCTACAGTGACGCCATGACGGACTACGACGTGGTGGTGGCCGGCGCCGGGCCGGTGGGACTCTTCCTCGCCTGCGAGCTGCGGCTCGGCGGGGCCCGGGTGCTGGTCGCGGAGCGGCTGGCCGAGGTGGACGAGACGATCAAGGCGGGTTCGATCAACACGCCCAGCGCCGTGGCGTTCTACCGGCGGGGCCTGCTGCCCGAGCTGACCCAGGTGTGGGAGCGGACGCTGGACCGGATCCGCGGTTTCCTGCAAGAGGCCGGCCCGAACGGCGGCAACGGCGGGGACGGCAGCGGCGGTGGCGGTGGTGGCTCGGATCGGCTGCCGCCCAAGTTCGCCGGGCACTTCGCCGGGATCATGATGAGCGCGGACCTGTTCGACGACTCCGACCCGGCCTTCGCCGGCGTCGGCCCCGCGGCCGAGGCCGGGCTCGGCGTCCCGCAGGCGGAACTGGAGCGGATCCTCGCCGCGCGGGCCGAGCGGGCCGGTGTCGAGGTGTGCCGCGGTGTCGAACTGACCGGGTTCGAGGACCGGGGCGACGACGGCGTCACCGTGGATCTCGTCCCGGCCGACGGCTCCGCCCCGCGACGGGTAAGGACCGGCTGGCTCGTGGGCTGCGACGGCGGGCGCAGCACGGTCCGCAAGCTCGGCGGGTTCGACTTCCCCGGCACGCCCCCGGAGATCACCGGCTACCAGGCCGTCGCCGACCTGACCGGCGCCGAGAAGCTGGGCAAGGGCTGGAACACGACCGAGGTCGGTACGTACGTCCACGGACCCTTCCCGGGCCGGGTCCTCACCGTCGAGTTCGACGGGCCGCCCGCCGACCGGTCCGCGCCCGTCACCGCCGAGGAGGTGCAGGCCAGTCTGCGCCGGGTCTCGGGCGTCCCGGACGTGACGGTGACGAAGGTGCACTCGGTGACCCGCTTCACCGACAACGCCCGCCAGGCGAGCACGTACCGCAGGGGCCGGGTGCTGCTCGCCGGTGACGCCGCCCATGTGCACTCCCCGTTCGGCGGGCAGGGGCTGAACCTCGGCATCGGGGACGCGCTGAACCTCGGCTGGAAGCTGGCGGCCGTGGCGCGCGGCCGGGCGCCCGAGGGGCTGCTGGACACCTACACCGCCGAACGGCATCCGATCGGCGCCTGGGTGCTGGACTGGACCCGCGCCCAGATCGCCCTCATGCGGCCGGACCGGCACGCCCGCGCGCTGCGCCGGGTCGTGACCGGCCTGGCGCTGACGACGTCCGGGACGACGTACCTGGTGAAGCAGATCTCCGGCGTCTGGCAGCGCTACGACCTGCCCGGCGACCACCCGCTCGTCGGCGCGAGCGCGCCCGACCTGGAGCTCGCCGACGGCAGCCGTCTCGGCGACCACCTGCACGAGGGCCGGGGACTGCTCCTCGACCTCGCCGACGACCCGCAGCCGCGGGCGTGCGCCGAGGGGTACGGCGACCGGGTCGCCGTCGTCAGCAGCCGGTGCACCGGGACCGGCCACCCGGATCTCGCCGCGCTGCTGGTGCGGCCGGACGGATTCGTGGCCTGGGCGGCGGACACGAGGGCGGCCGGGAGCAGCGGTACGAGTACGGGAGCGGCGGAGGGCGCCGATTCCCTGTCGGCAGCGCTCGAACGCTGGTTCGGCAGGCCTGCCGGACGCGTTTGACCTTGGGCTCGCTCTGCTGGTGACCGCGGTCGGTCCGGCGGACCGCGAGCGCCTGCCGACCGGGTGCGCGAGGCCCTGGGCCCCCCGGGGCGCCGGCCAGGGCGCGTGGGGGCGTACGCGCTGCTGGACGCCTCGCCGGCGCCGGTCCCTGCGGCCCGGGCGATCCGCGCGTCACCCGGGCCGCCCGCGTCCTGGCCGGGCTGACCCCCGCCGCCCTGCTGCCGGAGGCCGCGGTCGACCACGACCACGGCTTCCTGCGCGCGATGTGCGCGGACCTCGCGCCCCCAAGCAGCCGCCGTACGCGGCGCGTTGGGCATGATCTGGAGGAACGACAGGAACGACAGGAACGACGCAGGCGGCGAGGGCGGCGGGAACGGCCCTGCTCGCCGGGGGAGGAAGCGCGATGAGGACCGCGTACGTGCTGATGCGGCACGAGCTGCGACTGCTGGGCAGTCTGGCGCTGTGGCTGGGCCGGCGCACCCACGCCGGGGGCGACGGAAGGACGTTCGGGCACGCCCGCGGGCAGGGGGCGAACATGTTCGGACTGGCTTTCGTGTGCGTGATCGAGCTGCTGGGCACGTCCGTGATGCTGCGCGACTGGCCCACGGTCGAACAGACCATGCTGGTGCTGGACGTGTACACCATCCTCCTCGTGGTGGCCCTGCACGCCGCCTCCGCCGTCCGCCCCCACGTGCTCACCGCCGACACCCTGCGGATCCGCCGGGCCGCCCACGTCGACCTGCGCGTACCGCTGGAGCGGATCGCCTCCGTACGCCGTGAGGCGTGCACCCCGAAGTCGCGGCAGGCCGACCGCGAACTGGAGCTGGCGGTGAACGGGCAGACCACCCTCACCCTGGAACTCACCGAGCCGGTCGTGCACACCACCTTCTTCGGCCGCCGCCGTCAGGTCCGCGTCGTCCGTTTCCACGCCGACGAGCCCGACCGCCTGGTGGCGGCCCTCGGGCGGGGGTGAGGCCGCGTCCGGCCGCCCGCGCCGGAAGGCCCAGCGCCCTCCCCGTACGCTGACCGGGAGCCCTACCCGAAGGAGAACCCGTGCTCGTCCTGCTGCCGCCCTCCGAAGGCAAGGCCGCTCCCGGCCGAGGCGCCCCGCTGAAGCTGGACTCGCTGTCCCTGCCGGGGCTCACCGAGGCCCGCAGGGCCGTGCTCGACGAGCTGGTCGACCTCTGCTGCGGCGACCCCGACGCGAACGACAAGGCGCGCGAGGTGCTCGGGCTGAGCGAGGGGCTGCGCGGCGAGGTCGCCAAGAACGCCGGGCTGCGCACGGCGGGCACGCGGCCCGCCGGTGAGATCTACACCGGTGTCCTCTACGACGCCCTCGACCTGGCCTCCCTCGAGACCGCGGCCAAGCGGCGCGCGGCGCGCTCGCTGCTGGTCTTCTCGGGGCTGTGGGGCGCGGTCCGGGTGAGCGACCGGATCCCTTCCTACCGTTGTTCGATGGGGGTGAAGCTGCCCGGGCTCGGCGCGCTGGGCGCGTACTGGCGCGCGCCGATGGCGGCGGTGCTGCCCGAGGCGGCCGGGAGCAAGCTGGTGCTGGACCTGCGGTCCGCCGCGTACGCCGCCGCGTGGAAGCCGAAGGGCGAGGTGGCCGGGCGGACGGCGACCGTACGGGTGCTGCACGCGCCCACCCGGAAGGTGGTCAGCCACTTCAACAAGGCCACCAAGGGACGGATCGTCCGGAGCCTGCTGTCGGCCGGGGCCGCCCCGACGGACCCCGCCGAGCTGGTCGAGGCGCTGCGCGACCTCGGGTACGAGGTGGAGGCCCAGGCCCCCGCGGGCGCGGGACGGCCCTGGTCGCTGGACGTGCTGGTGACCGAGGTCCACTGACGGGAGCGACATTCCGCCGGGCGTTGCATCATGCGCAACAGCCTTTGCGCAGGGTGTTCCGGGCGGGCAGGATGGCGCCATGCCCGCATCTCTGCCTGCCTCCGTACTGGACCTCGCCCCCGTCCTGCCCGTCGTCGTCCTGGAGGACGCCGCCGACGCGGTGCCCCTCGCCCGGGCGCTGGTCGCCGGGGGGCTGCCCGCGATCGAGGTGACCCTGCGGACGCCGGCCGCGCTGGAAGGCATCGGGGCCATGGCCGCCGAGGTGCCGGACGCCGTGGTGGGCGCCGGTACGGTCGTCACGCCCGCGCAGGTGGCCCAGTGCGTGGACGCGGGCGCGCGGTTCCTGGTCAGCCCCGGCTGGACGGACACCCTGCTGTCGGCCATGACGGCGTCCGGTGTGCCGTTCCTGCCCGGGGTGTCGACCGCGTCGGAGGTCGTGGCGCTGCTGGAGCGCGGGGTGCGCGAGATGAAGTTCTTCCCGGCCCAGGCGGCGGGCGGCACGGCCTACCTCAGGTCGCTGGCCGGGCCGCTCCCCCAGGCGCGTTTCTGCCCGACCGGCGGCATCGGGCCCGGCATCGCCCCCGAGTACCTGACACTGCCCAACGTCGGTTGTGTCGGCGGCAGTTGGATGGTCCCGGCGGACGCGCTCGCCGCCCGCGACTGGCCCCGGATCGAACGGCTGGCCCGCGAGGCGGCGGGGCTCAGCGCAGGTGGGACGTGTCGTTGAGGAGCCGGACGCTCGCGTTGCCGTCCGCGTAGTAGGCCACCGCCGACAGCGAGGCCGCCGAGAGTTCCATCCGGAACAGGGACTCCGGCGGGGCGCCGAGGGCGAGACGGACGAACGTCTTGATCGGCGTCACATGGGTGACGACCAGGACGGTGCGCCCGGCGTGGGCGGTGACCAGCCGGTCCCGGGTCGCGGCGATCCGCACGGCGGTCGCCGCGAAGCTCTCGCCGCCGCCGGTGGGTTCGGCGTCCGGGGAGGCCAGCCACGCGTTCAGGTCGGCCGGGTGGCGGTCGCGCACCTCGGCGAAGGTGAGCCCCTCCCAGGCCCCGAAGTCGGTCTCGCGCAGCCCGTCGTCGACCGTCACCGCAAGGCCGAGGCGGGCGGCGACGATCGCGGCGGTCTCGCGGGTGCGGGCGAGCGGGGAGGACACCACGGCCTGGATCGTGCCGCGCCGGGCCAGCGCCACCGCCGCCTTCTCGGCCTGCTCGCGACCGATGGCGGAGAGCGAGGGATCGGTGCCGCCGCTGCCGGAGAACCGCTTCTGCGGGGTCAGCGGCGTCTCCCCGTGCCGCAGCAGCACGAGCGTGGCCGGCGCCCCCAGGTCAGCGGGCGCCCACCCGGGCGCGGCAACGGCCTGCTGCGCTTCGGCAGCGTCCGGCCTCGGCCCGGCGACGGCGGCCTGCGCGCCGGAGACCGCCCGCGCGGCCCGCACGTCGGCGACGGCCCGCACATCGGCGGCGGCTCGCGCGTCGGCGTCGGCCTTCGCGCCGGAGGCGGCGCCTTCCGCGTCTGCGGCGACGGCGTGAGCGTCGCCGGCAGCCTGCACGTCGGCAGCGGCCGGCCGGGGTCCGGCTGCGGCCCGCGGGCCGCAGGCACCGCCTTCCGCGTCGGCGGCAACGGCCTGCGCTTCGGCAGCGTCCGGCCTCGGGCCGGAGGCGGCGCCTGCGGGCTCGGCGCCGATCGCGACGCCTTCCTCGTCGGTGGCGGGGGGCTGCGCCCCGGCGGTGCCGGGCCTCTCGGCGACGGCGCCGGGCATCGCCGTACCCGCGGCGTCCGAGGCGGGTGCCGCGCCCGATGCACCTGACGCGTCCGAAGCGTTCGTACGGGCCGTCGGGGTGGGTCGTGCCGCGGCGGCGGCCGGTGCCTGCGCCCCCCGTGTCCCCGCGTCCAGTTCCGCCGTCGACGTCGACGGCGACCACTGCTCGCCCCGGGCGCCCGCGTCCATCGCCTCGTTGGCGAGGCGATCGGCGTGCTTGTTGCGCTCGCGCGGGATCCACTCGTACGTGACCCGCTCGGCCGGGTACGCCCGGGCCGCCTCGGCGGCGAGCGGTCGCAGGGCCGGGTGCTTGATCTGCCAGCGGCCGGACATCTGCTCGACGACGAGCTTGGAGTCCATGCGGACGTGCACCGTCGCCGCCGGGTCCAGGCCGTGCGCGGCCCGCAGGCCGGCCAGCAGGCCGCGGTACTCGGCGACGTTGTTGGTGACGGTGCCCAGGTACTCCGCGGCCTCCGCCAGCACCTGGCCCGTCGTCGCGTCGAGCACGACCGCACCGTAGCCCGCGGGCCCCGGGTTGCCCCGTGACCCGCCGTCGGCCTCGACGATGAACTCCCGCACGTCCGCGGCCCCTTCGGCGCCTAGAGGCCCGACTCGGCGGTGCGCACCAGGATGCGGCGGCAGTTCTCGCAGCGCACGACCGTGTCGGCGGCGGCGGCGCGGATCTCGTTCAGCTCGGTGATGGCCAGCTCCTGGCGGCAGCCCTGGCAGGTGCGCTGGTACAGCTTGGCCGCGCCGATGCCGCCCTGCTGCTCGCGCAGCTTGTCGTACAGCTTGAGCAGGTCGGCGGGGACGGAGGCGGCGACGACCTCGCGCTCCTTGGTCACGGAGGCGGCCTCGCCGTCCAGTTCCTCGAAGGCCGCGTCACGGCGGGCGGCGGCGTCGTCGGCCTTCGCCTGGACGGAGCCGACGCGCTCGGTCAGCTCGGCGACCCGCTCCTGCGCGGACTCGCGGCGCTCCATGACCTCCAGGACGACGTCCTCCAGGTCGCCCTGGCGCTTGGCGAGGGAGGCGATCTCGTGCTGGAGGTTGGCCAGGTCCTTCGGGGAGGTGACCGCACCGGAGTCCAGGCGCTGCTGGTCGCGGCCGGCGCGGGTGCGCACCTGGTCCACGTCCTGCTCGGCCTTGGTCTGCTCGCGGGCGCAGTCGCTCTCCTCGGTCTGCGCGGCCACGAGCAGGTCGCGCAGCTGCGTGAGGTCCTTGGTCAGCGACTCGATCTCGGCGTGCTCGGGCAGCGACTTCCGCTTGTGCGCGAGCTGCTGCAGGCGGACGTCGAGGGCCTGGACGTCGAGGAGTCGGATCTGGTCGGCGGGCGCGGCGTTCAGTTGGGGGCTCCCGGTGTTTCGTCGGTGGTGGCGGTGGACGCCGCGTGGGCGGTCCAGGGGTCGGTGACCGTCTTGGAGACGTGGACGCGCAGGCCCCATCCGTGCCGGTCGGAGATCTCGTCGAGCTGGGCTGCGGCCAGCTCGCACCAGGGCCACTCGGTGGCCCAGTGCGCCGCGTCGAGCAGCGCGAGAGGACTGTGGGCGCGGGCCTCCGAGGCCGGGTGGTGGCGCAGGTCCGCGGTGAGGAAGGCGTCCACGCCGGCGGCCCGTACGTGGTCGAAGAGGCTGTCGCCGGAGCCGCCGCTGACGGCGACCGTGCGGACGACCGCCTCGGGGTCGCCGGCGACGCGGATGCCCTGCGCGGTCGCGGGCAGCCGCTCGGCGGCGCGGGCGGCCAGTTCGCGCACGGTCAGCGGGTGGTCGAGTGCGCAGACCCGGCCGAGTCCCCGGCGGCCCTCCGGGTCGCCCGGGTCCGGGACGAGGGGCCGTACGACCCTGAGGTCCAGCGCCCCGGCGAGGGCGTCGCTGACGCCCGGGTCGGCCGTGTCGGCGTTGGTGTGGGCCACGTGCAGCGCGATGTCGTTCTTGATGAGGGTGTGCACGACGCGGCCCTTGAAGGTGGAGGCCGCGACCGTCGTCGTACCGCGCAGGTAGAGCGGGTGGTGGGTGACGAGCAGGTCGGCGCCCAGCTTCACCGCCTCGTCGACGATCTCCTGGACCGGGTCGACGGCGAACAGGACCCTGCCGGCCTCCTGGCCGGGGTCGCCCGCGACGGTGCCGACCGCGTCCCAGGACTCGGCCCGCTCCGCGGGCCACAGGGTCTCCAGCGCGGCGATGACTTCAGACAGACGGGGCACGGGTGCAAGGCTACCTGGGTGTTCGGCGCGGCTGAACCGGTGCCGCCGCCTCGGGGGGAGTCGTCCCGGCCGGGGGTCCCGTCCGGGACCGGCCCGGGGTCCGGCCCGCGGTCCGGCCCGGAGGCCCATCGGGGTCCCGTCGGGGTCCGGTGGGGGCGCGGTCGAGGTCCGGTCGGAGCCGGTCGGGGGCGGACCCGCAGTTCCCGTCAGGGTCCCGTCAGGGTCCCGTCAGGGTCCCGCCCGGCTTCCGCTCGGAGCCCGCCCGGCTTCCGCTCGGAGCCCATCCAAGCCCGACCGGAGCCCGGCCGGGTCCCGGATGAGTCACGCCGCGTTCAGTCCGGGGATCCGTCCGGGTCCCGTCGGTCCGTCGGGGGTCCGTCCGGGGCTCGGGGTCGCACAGCAGTTTCGTTTTCCTTCAGCACAAACGTTCCGCTTTTCTCAGGCGAATCGTTCCTGGGCCACCCGTATGTGTGAAGCGCCCGCCCGCCGGTCCTCCGCCTGTGCGTACGAAAACTAGCGTCCTCACAGGAGGTGACCGAATAATGACAGTCTGTGCCTCTCCGGGGCTCTCGGCAGCACTTGAACAGGAGGGCGCCCCACCGCCTTCGGCGGCGGGCGAGGACGGCGCGAGACCGGCGGCGGGCTGCGCGATCACGGTGGACGGCGCCTACGCCGCCCGGCTCGCCCGCAGCGGCGGCTCCTGGTACCCCGAGCGCTGGACGCTGGACGGCCCCGAGCCGTACGCGGTGCCGCTGCCCGCCGACCAGCCCGAGGAACCCGGCACCGAGGTGCAGCCGATGAGCGACGGCCGGGTCCTCATCCGGCGCCTGGTCGAGGGCCGCCACACCTTCTCCCTGCTGTACCCCACCGACCCCGGCACCGGCGAACTGCCGCTGGGCGCCGTCGAGTGCCCGGACCGCACCCGGATGCGGCTGCTGCCCTGCGCACCCGGCGGCGAGCGGGCGTACGCGCTCGCGGTGGGGCCCCTGTCCTCTGCCGTGTGGCTGGTGGCGGGCGGCGCCTTCGGGCCCGAGCTGCTGGCCGAGGTGCCGGGCCACTGCTCGGGCGGGGTCTGGCTGGACCGGGCGGGGCGGATGCTGGCCCTGGACCGGCGGACCGGCGGGCGTACCAAAGCGGTCGTGGTGGACCTCGGAGGTGGCGGAGAGGTGTCGCCGCTGCTCCAGATCGCTCCGCACAGCGACGACCGGCTGCTCCTGGCCGACCCCGACAGCGGGCTGCTGCTGATCCGCTCGGACGCTCCCTCCCCCGGGCGTGCCCGGCTGGGGTGGGGGGTGCTCGGCAGCACGTTGCCGGTCCGGTTCCCCCGGTGCCTGCAACTGCCCGACTGCGTGGTGACGCCGTTCGCGATCCAGCCGGGGCAGGTGCTGACTCCTGAGCAGTGCGCGGTGGCGCTGCGCTGCGACGGCCCGTTCGGCGACTGGGTCGGCGTGTGGCGGCCCGCGGAGCGGCGGCTACGTCACGTGTCCGCGCCCGAGGGGTGGCTGACCGGTGCCGGGGTGTGGACGGACGAGGGCACGCTGCGGCTGCCGTTCAGCACGGGCGCGGTGCCGTGCGGGGTGGCGCGCTGGACCGCCTCGGCGAGGGAACCGGCGGACGCGCGGGCGGCCCTGCCCGGCCCCCTGCCGGCGGCCCTCCCCCCGGCCCCTCCGCCGGCCCTCCCCCCGGTCCCTCCGCCGGCCCTTCCGTCGCCTCTTCCGGCGGCTCTTGCCCCGGCCGCCCGCCCCGGGCCCATGCCTCCCGCCCTCGCGCCCCTTCCGGTGCCGCTCCCGGCGGCCCGCCGGGCGTCCCCGGGGATCCGCGGGGCGCGGTGGGTGCCGGTGCGCCGCGCGTCGGCACTCCCGGCCCCGGCGGGCGCAGCGGACGGCGGACCTGGGGGCGGGCCGGACGGCGGCCCGTGGGACACCGACCCCGGCGACGGCAACCCACACCCCGTACCGCCCGCGCAGACCCCGCAGGCAGCACAGCCCTCGCACGCACCACAGCACTCACAAGCGCCACAGCGTTCGCAGACACCGCAGGGTCCGCACCAGCAGACGGTCGGCCCGCGCACGGCGAACGCGCGGTCCCCGCACCCCTCCGCCGCCCTCCCGACCTCCGCCCCGCCCCCGCCCGACGGCCTCCCCCAGCCTCCGGAACCGGAGCCTCCGACACCGGTCGCCCCCCGTCCCGTGACCCTCCAACAGGCCGCGCGCACAGGGCGGATGACGGGCCCGGTGACAGGGCGCGTAGCGGGCAGGTAACGAACTCGTGCCGGTTGGCGTGGCCGCCTGGATTTCGCCCGAGGTGTGCCGGTTACACTCGCCCGGCTGTACGAAAGATGATGTTGACGGGGTGAGTTCTTTCCGATGACCGACGCCAGCACGACCCAGCAGCTCACGACCGATGTCAAGGACGCCAAGGGCCACGGCAGGCACCGCGGCCCGGTCTCCTCCCGGGACGGCGAGACGGCCCCCAGCGGCCGGCACCGCAAGACGGGCGAGGAGCAGACCGAAGTGGCGGCCTGACAGCGCGGAGAGCGAAGCGCACGGCCCCGTCCTTTCAGGAGGACGGGGCCGTTCCGCGTCCCGGTCCGGTCGGCGGGCCGTCCGCTCAGTCGTGGTCGACGACCGTGTCGGCCAGCACGGGCGCGTCCTCACGCTCCACAGCGCTCACCACCACCCGCACCCTGCCCGACCCCGACCCCGACGCCGACCCCCGCGACGGCGACGGCAGGGACGGCGGCAGCGACGGTGGCAGAGATGGTGACGGCCACATGCGTACGCGCAGGGTCTCCCCCGGGTACACCACCCCGGCGAAGCGCGTGCCGTAGGAGCACACCCGGGTCACGTCCCCGTCGAGCAGCGTGTCGACGACCGCCTTCAGGGTCATGCCGTAGGTGCACAGGCCGTGCAGGACCGGCCGGTCGAACCCGGCGGCCCGCGCGAAGGCGGGATCGGCGTGCAGCGGGTTGCCGTCGCCGGTCAGGCGGTACAGCAGGGCCTGGTCCTCGCGTACCGGCCGCTCCACGGTGCGCAGCGGGGCGCCCGCGGGCGCCTTTGGCCGGGCGGCGGGGCCGCGGTCGCCGCCCCAGCCGCCCTCTCCGCGTACGAAGATCCGCGCCTCCTCGGTCCACAGCGGTCCGCCGGGGTCGGCGGCCTCGGTGCGCAGGACGAGGACGGCCGCCGTTCCCTTGTCGTGGACGGCGGTGATCCGGCTGGTGGCGGTGGCGGTGCCCGCGGTGGGCAGCGGGCGGTGCACGGTCAGCGACTGGCCGCCGTGCAGCACGCGGGCGAGGTCGACGTCGATGCCGGGCATGGACAGGGCGCCGATCACGCCGGGTGCGCCGCCGCCGGCGACGGTGGCGAAGCTGGGCAGGACGTGCAGCCGGGTCTCCAGGGTGTAGCGCAGTTCGCCGGGGTCGGTCGCGGGGACGCCCGCGCCGAGGCCGAGGTGGTAGAGCTGGACGTCCCGGGGCGTCCAGGAGATCTCACGGGTGCGGGGTGCGGCCGCGAGGGCGCGGGCTGCGTCGATGGGCATGCCTCTCTGTACACCCGGGGCTCCCGGCCCGTGAAGTTCCTGACGGGGGATCAGTTGCGGGGGCGGCGGCGCCGGTGCCGCCGTGACATTTGTCCTGCCCGGGGTGGTGCGGACGTCCCGTCCGAGTCCGTACAAGCGCATCTGCCGTAGGCCCGGCCCGGATCCGTAGCGTCGCTGTCATGACACAGACACGAAGTGCCGTGTCCTTCAGGGGGACGGCCAAGGTCTACGGCGCGGTACGTGCCGTAGACGGCATCGATCTCGACATCATGCGCGGCGAGACGGTGGCCCTCCTTGGCCTCCCCCAAGCTCCGAAGAGCAGGGGGCACCCCCATCGGCGCAGGCAAGTCGACGGCGATCTCGCTGCTGCTGGGGCTGAGCGCGCCCGACGCGGGCTCGGTGGAGCCGTTCGGCGCGCCGCCCGAGCAGGCGGTGCGGGCCGGGCTGGCCGGGGCGATGCTCCAGGAGGGGCGGGCGGTGCCGCGGGTCACGGTCGGCGAGCTGGTGGGCTTCGTGGCGGGTCGCTACCCCGATCCGCTGCCCGTCGCCCGGGCGCTGGAACTGGCCGGGATCGCCGGGCTGGCCGGGCGGCGCGTGGACCGGCTCTCCGGCGGCCAGACGCAGCGCGTGCGGTTCGCGGTGGCGCTCGCCGGGAGCCCGGCACTGCTGGTCCTGGACGAACCGACGGCGGCCCTCGACGTCGAGGCGCGGCACGCCTTCTGGGACGCGATGCGGGCGTATGCGCGCGGCGGGCGCACGGTGCTGTTCTCCACGCACTACCTGGAGGAGGCGGACGCGTACGCCGACCGCATCCTCGTCCTGGACCGCGGCCGCGTCGTCGCGGACGGCACCGGGGAGGAGCTGCGGCACGCGGCGGGCGGCAGCCTGGCCGCCTTCGACCTGGCCGGACGCACCACGGCCGGCCTGGAGCTGTTGCCGGGGGTGCGCTCCCTCGAGGTGCGCGGCGACCGGGCGCGGCTGCGCACCGACGACCCGGACGCGACGGTGGTCGCCCTGGCCGGGCTGGACGCGATCCGCGGCCTGGAGGTCGCCCCGGCCTCACTGGACGAGGCGTTCCTGGCACTGACCACAGCCGCCGCCGACGGCGACGACGGTGCTGCGCACGAACGGGAGGCGGTCTGATGTGGGACTACGTGCGCCTGGAGGTGCGCCGCACGCTGCGCACCGGGTTCTTGATCGGCGGGGTCGCCGTCCCGGTGATGATGTACCTGCTGTTCACCAACATCGGCGAGGACGGCGACAGGGCCTGGCGGACGGCCGCCATGGTGGGCATGGCCGCCTACGGCGCGGTCGGTTCCACGCTCAACACCGGTGGCGGGGTCGCCGAGGACCGCGCACTGGGCTGGCTGCGGCAGCTCAGGGTGACGCCGATGCCCCCCGCGCGAGGTGGTCGTCGGCCGGGCGCTGAGCGCGGCGGTGACGGTGCTGCCCGCCGTCTGCGTGGTGCTGCTGGCGGGCGGCCTGGTCAACGGCGTACGCCTGGCGGTGTGGCAGTGGGTCCTGACGGCGCTGCTGCTGTGGCTGGGCTCGATCCCGTTCACGCTGCTGGGTCTGGGCAACGGCTACGGGCTGACCTCGCAGACCACGGCCGTGGCGAACATCGTGTGCAACCTGGGGCTCGCGGTGCTCGGCGGCCTGTGGTTCCCGGTCGACCTCTTCCCGCGCTGGCTGCGCTCGGTGTCGGCGTACACGCCGACGAACCGGTTCGCGCAGGTCGGCGTCGCGATCACCGAGGGGCATGCCCCGGCCATGAGTGCCATCCTCGTGCTGGCGGGCCGGCTCGTCGCGTTCGGTTCGTACGCTGTGCTGTCTTACCGCCGCAACGCGGAAACCGTCTGATCGGGGGAACGGAATGAAGTGGGCGCGCGGTGTCTCGTGCCAGGTGGAGTCGTGGCGGGAGGCCGTCGGGGAGGCGCGGGAGGCGCAGCGTCTCTGGAAGGAGAACAAGGAGCAGCTGAAGGCCGACTGGAAGGCCGCGCAGAAGGCCGGGCGGGTGCCCGAGAACCCGGGGCCGCCGCCCACCGGCTTCGCCCTGCTGCCGTGGCTGCTGATGGGGCTGGGTTCGCTCTCCAACATCTTCCAGGGCAGGACCCCGAACCCGTGGATCGGCGGCCTGGGCCTGCTCGTCTTCAACTCGCTGTACATCTACGTCGTCTTCAACGCCTTCGACAGGAAGCGGCGGGAGGCGACCGCGACACGGACGGCGCTGCTGCTGATGGGCCTGGTCACCACCGCGCTGGGCCTCGGCTACGGCGGCAACTGGCTGCTGTTCTTCCCGCTGCTGGGGCTGGCGGCAGGTTCCATCATGCGGGGCCCCTGGCTTGGGCGGACGGGCATGTCGCTGGCGGTGTTCTCCGGCTTCGTCGCCGCCTTCCACGAGGGCTGGGACGGCATCAACATCGCCTACGCCACGTTCCTGTCGACCATGGTGACGGCCGCGATCCTGAGTCTGAGCGAGGCCGTACGGGAGCTGCGGGCGGCCCGTGAGGAACTGGCCCGGCGGGCGGTGGAGGAGGAGCGGCTGCGGTTCTCCCGCGACCTGCACGACCTGCTGGGGCACACCCTGTCGGTGATCGTGGTGAAGTCCGAGGCGGCCCGGCGCCTGGCGCCCCGGGACATGGACGCCGCGCTGACGCAGGTGTCCGACATCGAGGCGGTCGGCCGGCAGGCGCTCACCGAGATCCGCGAGGCGGTCACGGGCTACCGCGAGGGCAGTCTGAGCACGGAGCTGGACCGGGCGCGTTCGGCGCTGACCGCCGCCGGCATCGAACCCGTCGTACGCCGCTCGGGACCGCCGCTGACCCCGCAGACGGAGGCGCTGCTGGGCTGGGTGGTGCGCGAGGCGGTGACGAACGCGGTCCGCTACAGCGCCGCGGACCGCTGCGAGATCACGGTCTCCGGTGCGGCCGAACACGTCCGCCTCACGGTCTCGGACAACGGCTCCGGCCCACCGGCCGCCCCCGCCCGGCCGGCCGCGCCCGGCATCGGCGGGACCGGCCTGAAGGGCCTGACCGAACGCCTCTCGGCAGCCGGCGGTTCCCTGCGGGCCGGCCCGTCACCGCGCGGCGGCTTCACGGTCACCGCGCAACTCCCCACCAGCACGGAGGACCTGACGGCCGCGGCCCTGGCCGCCGCCACGAAGGGCGGCGGGGGCGCGACTGAGGGGTGAGGGGCGGCCGCCGACGGCCGGGGGGCCAACGTCGGTTGACCAACCGGCGCTTGCCAACGTCCGTTGGCCAACCGGCGTTTGCCTACCGACGTCAGCCGACCGACGCGTGTCTACCGACGTTTGCCAACCAACGTTTGCCAACCGACGTTTGCCAACCGACGTCAGCCGACCGACGCTTGCCTACCGACGTTTGCCAACCAACGTTTGCCAACTAACGTTGGCCCACGGACGGAGGCCAACAGACGTTGACCAACCGACGGCACCCAACCCACCTTTGCCAACTAACGTTGACCAACGGACGTTGACCAACCGACTTTGACCAACCGACGTTGACCAACGCACGGCGGCCAACGGACGTGGACTCAATACCCTTGGTCCGTGAACGAGATGCCCCGGGACCACCGGCCCGCCAAGTCCGTCCGCGTCCTGCTCGCGGAGGACCAGGGAATGATGCGGGGCGCGCTCGCCCTGTTGCTCGGTATGGAGGAGGACATGGAGGTCGTCGCCCAGGTGGCGGCGGGGGACGCCATCGTGGACGCCGTGCTGGCCCACCGTCCCGACGTGGCCCTGCTGGACATCGAACTGCCCGGCAGGAGCGGGCTCGACGCCGCCGCCGAGCTGCGCGAGCAGGCACCCGGCTGCCGGGTGCTCATCCTGACCACCTTCGGCAGGCCCGGTTATCTACGCCGGGCGATGGAGGCGGGCGCGGCGGGGTTCCTCGTCAAGGACGGGCCGGTGGAGGAGCTGGCCGCCGCGATCCGCCGGGTACTGGCGGGCGAGACGGTGGTCGACCCGGCGCTCGCCGCCGCTGCCCTCAGCGCCGGTCCGAGCCCGCTCACGGCCCGCGAGTGCGATGTGCTGAAGGCGTCCGTGGACGGAGCGACGGTCGCCGACATCGCCCTGAAACTGCACCTGTCGGAGTCCACCGTCCGCAACTACCTCTCCTCGGCCATCGGCAAGACCGGCACCCGCAACCGCATGGAGGCGATGCGCGAGGCCCGGCAGCAAGGGTGGCTGTAGGGGGACGAGGGCGGGACGGGGACGGGACGGGGACGGAGTCAGGTCCCGGCCTCGGCCCCGACCTCGGCACCCGCATCCCCACCCGCACCCGCACCCGCACCCACGCCCGCACCCGCACCCGCACCCGCACCCACGCCCGTACCCGCACCCGCCGGCTCCTTGCGGAACAGCGCCGTCCACAGGAAGTCCTCCCCGAAGCACGGCGATCCGTCCGCCTCGTCGCGCATCCGGCGCAGCTCCACCTCCCCCAGCCCGGAGAAGATCCGGCGCAGTGACGTGGGGGTGTAGGCGAGTCCGCCGTGCAGCCGGGAGGTGCGGTACAGCTCGGCGTCGGACAGTTCCGAGCCCATGGCGCCCGCGGCGAAGCAGGTGAGGGCGAACCGACCGCCGGGGGCCAGGACCCGCTCCAGCAGGGCGAGGTAGCTGATCCGGCGGTGCGGCGGCAGGTGGTGGAAGCAGCCGGAGTCGTAGACCAGGTCGTAGGGCCCGGTGAGCCGGTCCCCGGCCGCCCCGAAGGCGTCCCCGCACAGGAACCGCACGTCGGCACCGGCCTCCCGCGCCCGTTCACTCCCCCAGGCCACGGCGGCGGGCGAGAGGTCCACGGCGTCCACTTCGAAGCCCCGGGCGGCGAGGTGCACGGCGTTGCGGCCCGGCCCGCACCCCAGGTCCAGGGCGCGGCGCCCGCCGATCAGCCCCTGGTCCAGCCACTCCACCAGGTTCTCGTCCGGCCGGGCGGCGAAGAACGGCACCGGCCGGGCCCGGTCGGCGTAGAAGCCGTCCCACCAGTCGGCCGCGCCGTCCGTCCACCGGTCGGCGTCAGGTGCGAACAGCCTGTCCAGCAGCCGCAGTACGTCATCCACGGTACGGATGTCCCGGTCCATGCGGTTCCCCTCTCGCCAGGCCCTGCGCCGGGCCCGTTCCGGTGGCGCGCGCGACAGTAGCGGCGTACGCCGGGAAAGGCGAGGTCAGACGGGGTTCGTCGGGTGTTCGACGCGGTTCGCGGACGGCCTGTGCCGGGCGGCGTGGGGCCGGGGCGGACGCCGCGGGAGAACATGTCGCCGGCGCGGGGAAGTCGCGCCGGGGGGCGCGCCGAGGGCCTGCGCGGCACCGGCCAGAGCCGCGCCGGGCCCTCTTTCTCCCCGCAGTCGCTCATTCCTCAGCCGCTCAGCCCTCAGCCCTCAGCCCTCGGCCCTCAGCCCTCGGCCCTCGGCCCTCAGCCGCTCAGCCCGCCGCCCGCTTCTCGAGCCCCCGTCCAGCGCTGCGCGGCAGCCATGCCAGCATCAGCACGGCTCCGCCGAGCAGTACCGCCGTTCCGGTGCGGAAGACCAGGGCGTAGCCGTCCGTCAGGCCCACCGGTGTGGTGCGTCCCGCCGTGCGGGACGCGGCGAGGGTGGACATGACCGCGAGGCCGAGCGAACCGCCCATCGTGCGCGAGGTGTTGATGAGCCCGGAGACGAGCCCGGCGTCGCCGGGGGCGGCCCCGGAGGTGGCCAGCGCGGCCAGCGGCGTGCCGGCCAGGCCCGCGCCGAGCATCATCAGGATGCCGGGGAACATGATCGCCGTCAGGTAGGCACTGTCCGCGCGCATCGCCGACTGCCAGCCGAACCCGGCCGCCGCCACCAGCGTGCCCAGTACGGCGACGTGGCGCGCGCCCGCCGCCCGCATGAGGCGCGGCGCGATCTTGGAGCCGAGGACGACGGCGAGGGAGCTGGGGACGAGGGCGAGTCCGGCGTCCAGCGGGGAGTAGCCGAGGACGTTCTGCGCGTAGAGCGTCATGAAGAACCACATGCAGAACATCGCCGAGCCGGAGACGAGCATCGCCGCGTTCGCGGACGCCACCGAGCGCACGCGCAGCAGGGCGAGCGGCATCAGCGGGGCGGCGGTGCGTGCCTCCACCGCGAGGAAGGCGGCGACGAGGGCGAGTCCGCCGAGCAGCGGGGTCAGGGTGGCCGCGGCGGTCCAGCCCTGGGCCTCGGTCTGCGAGATGCCGTAGGCGAGGGTGGCCAGGCCCGCCGTGACCAGCAGCGCGCCCGGCAGGTCGAGCCGCCTGCGGTCACCCGCACGGCTCTCGGTCAGCCAGCGCGCCGAGCCCGCCAGGACGACGGCGCCGATCGGCACGTTGATCAGCAGCACCCATCGCCACGACAGTCCCTGCACGAGGATCCCGCCGACCAGGCCGCCGGCCGCGCCACCGCCCGCGCCGACCGCCGTCCAGGTGGCTATGGCACGGGCCCGGGCGGCGCCCTCGGGCACGGCGGCGGTGAGCAGGGTCAGGGTGGAGGGGGCGAGCACGGCCGCGCCGAGGCCCTGCACGGCCCGCGCGAGCAGCAGCTGCCAGCCTTCCTGGGCGAGGCCGCCGCCGAGCGAGGCGAGGGTGAACAGGCCGAGCCCGACCAGGAACATCCGCTTGCGCCCGTAGAGGTCGCCGGCCCGGCCGCCGAGCAGCATGAACCCGGCGAACGCGATGGCGTAGGCGTTCACCACCCATTGCAGGCCCGGGCCGCTGAGTCCGAGGTCGGTGCGCATCGAGGGCAGGGCGACGTTGACGACGGACACGTCGAGGACGACCAGGAACTGCCCCGCGCAGGCGAGGGCGACGACGAGCCAGGTGGGCGGTGCGGGGGATCGGCGGCGGGTGGCCTGGGTGCGGCCGGCGGCGGCTTCGAGCATGAGTGTCATGGTCTCAAGCCACGCGTGCCCCTTGCATCGGGATTTCGCGCCAGGCCGCCTGGTCCTGGAGACCTACGTCTTCCGCACCCCCTGCCCCCTCGTGCGCTGCCTCCCCGCCACCACACCTGACGTCCAGTCAGATTCTTTCGGAACGGTCAAGAATTCGTTAGTACGCCGAAGCATCGGAATAGGTGCCCGGGCGTACGAGGTTTACCCCGCACTTACTTCGCACGGATGATCGCCGATCCCTCTTCTCAAGGCCTGGAGGCCGCCCTCAATGACGCTCACGACGACCAGCCGGCCCACCCGGAGCGCGAGCGGGGCCGTCGTCCCGGTGCTCGCCTTCGCGGGCATCGTTGTCGCGGTGATGCAGACCCTGCTCGTCCCGGTCATCAAGGACCTGCCGCAGCTGCTGGGCACCTCTCCCAGCAACGCCACCTGGGTCCTGACCTCCACTCTTCTCTCGGGCGCCGTGGCCACGCCGATCATGGGCCGCCTCGGCGACCTCTACGGCAAGCGCCGGATGCTCATAGCCAGCCTCGCGGTCATGGTCGTGGGCGCGCTCGTCAGCGCGTTCACGAGTGCGCTGCTCACCATGATCGTCGGCCGCACCCTCCAGGGCTTCGCCATGGGCGCGATCCCGCTCGGCATCGGCCTGATGCGCGACATGCTGCCCCGCGAGAAGCTCGGCTCGGCGATGGCCCTGATGAGTTCCTCGATCGGCGTCGGCGGCGGACTCGCGCTGCCCGCCGCCGCCCTGGTCGCCCAGCACACCGACTGGCACGCCCTCTTCTACGGCGCCGCCGGGCTCGGCGTCCTGTCCATCGCCCTCACCCTCCTCACCGTCCCCGAGTCCCCCATGCGCGCCGAGGGCTCCTTCGACCTGCCGGGCGCGCTCGGCCTGTCCGCCGGACTGGTGCTGTTCCTGCTGCCGATCACCAAGGGCAGCGACTGGGGCTGGTCGTCCGGCACCACGCTCGGCCTGTTCGCCGCCGCGCTCGTCGTCCTGCTGCTGTGGGGCCTGATGGAGCTGCGCAGCAAGGCCCCGCTGGTCGACCTGCGCACCACGGCCCGCCGCGAGGTGCTGCTGACCAACCTCGCCTCGATCATGGTCGGCGTCGCCTTCTACGTCGTCTCCCTCGTCCTGCCCCAGCTGCTCCAGCTGCCCGCCGCCACCGGCTACGGCCTCGGTCAGTCGATGGTCGTCGCCGGCCTGTGCGTGGCCCCGCTGGGCCTGACGATGATGTTCACCGCGCCGGTCTACGCCCGCCTGTCCGCCCGCTACGGCCCCAAGGTCACCCTGATCACCGGCCTGCTGATCATCGCGATCGGCTACGGCGGCGGCCTCGGCCTGATGAGCGCGGCCTGGCAGACGGTCCTCACCTCGGTCCTGCTGGGCGCGGGCATCGGCCTCGCCTACTCCTCGCTGCCCGCGCTGATCGTCGGCGCGGTCCCGGCTTCCGAGACCGGTGCGGCCAACGGCCTCAACACGCTGATGCGGTCCATCGGCACGTCGGTGTCCAGCGCCGTGATCGGCATGGTGCTGGCCAACACCGCCGACCACGTGAACGGCGTCGCCGTCCCGACGATGCACGGCTTCCGGGTCTCCTTCCTGATCGCCACCGCCGCCGTCGCCCTCGGTCTGGTGCTCGCCGTCTTCCTGCCCCGGCCGAACCGTTCGACCGCCCCGCAACTGCGCGCCAGCAGCGAGGAGGACGCCGGCCTGGCGCACGCCGAGGAGGTGCTGCGGGGCTTCCGCGGCCGGGTCCTGGACGCCACCGGCGCCCCGGTCGCCCGCGCCAAGGTCACGCTGATCGACCGGCACGGCCGCCAGGCCGGCGCCACGCTCTCGACGGCGGACGGCAGGTACACCCTCGCGGTCCCGGCCCAGGGCCCCTACGTCCTGGCCGCCCGCGCCTCGGGTCACGGCCCTCACGCCTCCGCGGCGACCCACGCGGGCGACGACCGCCCGGTCGACATCGACCTGTCCCTGCCGACCGAGACGGTCACCGCCTGACGCCCGGCGCCTCTTTCCCCCTCCCCCCTTCCCCCCTTCCCCCGCACCCGCTGTCGCCCGCCCGGCAGCGGGTGCGGCAGCATGGGCGCCCGGAACGCCCGTACCACCGGAAGGACCCGCCGCATGACCGCGGTACCGAAGCCCGACATCCTGGCCGCGTTCGAGGCCGCGAAGGGGTTCATGCCCACGGACGAGGGGCTCGCGCTGTACGCGGCGGCGGTGGAGGCCGGGCGGCTGGGGCTGCCCCTGCTGGAGGTCGGCACGTACTGCGGGCGCTCCACGGTCCTGCTCGCCGACGCCGCGCGGCAGGCCCAGGTCACCGCGCTCACCGTCGACCACCACCGCGGCAGCGAGGAGCAGCAGCCCGGCTGGGAGTACCACGACCCGGAGACGGTCGACCCGGAGATCGGCCTGATGGACACGCTGCCCGCCTTCCGGCGCACGCTGCACCGGGCCGGCCTGGAGGAGCACGTGGTGGCGCTCGTCGGACGGTCGCCGCAGGTCGCCGCCGTGTGGAACACCCCGCTCGGGCTCGTCTTCGTCGACGGCGGCCATACCGACGAGCACGCCGGCGCCGACTACGCGGGCTGGGCCCCGCACGTCGCCGTGGGCGGGCTGCTGGTCATCCACGACGTGTTCCCCGACCCGGTGGACGAGTTCACCGGGCAGGCGCCTTATCGCGTGTACCTGCGGGCCCTGGAGTCCGGAGAGTTCGCCGAGGTGTCGGTGGCGGGCTCGCTGCGCGTCCTGCGGCGAACCGGCGCGGCCGGCCCGGTCGGCCCGGTCGGCCCGGTCGGCCCGGTCGGCCCGGTCGGCCCGGTCCGAGGCTAGAGTCGCAGTCGTGTCGTACGCAGGCCCCGGCTTCGAACCCCCACGTCCCGATCGCCCCGACCGCCCCGACCGTCCCTGGCGCGCGCGGCGCGGGCCGGCCGTCGCCGTCGCCGCTCTGGTGTGCGGCGGGCTGCTGGGCTGGCTCGGGTACGAGGCGGTGGGCGCCTCGGGAGACGCGGACGGCGGCTCGGGCCGAGCGGCCGGAGCCGCCCCGTCCCCTTCGTCGTCCTCGCCCTCGCCCTCGCCCTCGGGGAAGGTGTCGGCGCACTCTTCTTCCCCGTCGTCGGCCGCTCCCTCCGGTGACGACGGGAAGCCCGCCGGCGGTGCCCCGGGCACCCTCCGGGGCAAGGTCGTCGTCATCGACCCGGGCCACAACCCCGGCAACTTCCGGCACACCTCCGAGATCGACCGCAAGGTGAACATCGGCACCAACTGGAAGGAGTGCGACACCACCGGCACCTCCACCAATTCCGGTTACGCCGAGGCCCGGTTCACCCTGGACGTGGCCCACCGGCTGCGCACCCTGCTGGAACGGCAGGGCGCCACGGTGAAGCTGACCCACGACGACGGCTCCCCCGGCTGGGGCCCGTGCGTGGACGAACGCGCCCGGATCGGCGACACCGCGCACGCCGACGCGGCGATCTCCATCCACGCCGACGGGTCGGCGGCCGGCAACCGCGGCTTCCACGTGATCCTCCCGGCGGCCGTCCACGACGGCGCGGCCGACACCCGCCCGATCGCCGCCGCCTCCCGCGACCTGGGCGAACGGGTGGCGGGCACCTTCCTGCGGGCCACCGGGGAGCCGCCCTCCAACTACCTGGGCGGCGGCACCGGGCTCGTCACGCGGAAGGACCTGGGCGGTCTCAATCTGTCAACGGTTCCGAAGGTGTTCATCGAGTGCGGCAACATGCGCGACAGGACGGACGCGTCGCTGCTGACCAGCGGAGCCTGGCGGCAGAAGGCGGCGGAGGGAATGTCTGAGGGAATCGTGAGTTTCCTGCGCCAGTCGTGACCGGCGCCCCCATCCCGGCGGACAGGTCCGCCGTACGGGCGATAGTGTCACCCGTACGATGAGGGGCCACCCCCGCGCTTCACGCCAGGACCCGGCAACAGCGACCTGGCGACAGCGACGCCTCTACGACGACGAGACGACCTGAAGGACCTGAAGTGAACATCCGCTCCCTCACTCGGGGCGACGGCGTGGTGATCGGAGCAGCGGTGTTGCTGTTCATCGCGTCGTTCCTCCGCCTCTACGACACCTACCTCAACCAGAACGCCTGGGACGGTCTCGGTACGGGCCTCGGCGTCTACATGGGCGGGGTGATCGGTGCGGCTCTGGTCGTCGTGCAGCGCTGCCTGCCCCAGCCGCGCAAGGTGGCCGGTCTCGAACTGGGCACAGTGGGCTCGGCGTTCACGGTGCTCGTGGCGTGGATCCTGTTCTGGACCCTGGTGGACTCCACCGCCGCGGGTTCGGGCCTGGTCCTCGGCTTCATCGCCGCCCTCGTCCTCGCGGGCGCGGCGATCGCCACTCCGCTGGTCCCCGCCCTCCAGGCCGCGCTCGTCCCGGCGCCGAAGCCGGTCGCCCCGCACCCCTACGGCGCGCAGCCGCAGGACGGTTACGGCTACCCGGGGGCCCCGGGCGCCCCGCAGCCGTCGTACGGCGGTCAGCCGCAGCCCGGCGCGTCCTTCGGCGGTCAGCCGCAGCCGGGCCAGCCGACTCCGGCCGCGGCCCCGGCCGGCGGTGCGCAGCCGGCGCCCGCCTTCTCGCCGTTCTGGTTCGCCGTGCCGGCGCCGCGTCCGCTGTTCGCGGAGGACAGCGCGCCGACGCCGATGGCCGAACTGAACCCGGGTGTCTGGTACTTGGCGGTCGAGCAGCGCGGCCAGGGCCTGCTGACCGAGATGCAGGACGGCCGCCGGGGTGTCCTGCGGGACACCTCGAACATCCAGCGCGGCTGACGGTCGACGGCCTCTTCGCCGCTACGGCTCCACGGCCCCCCGTCCCCGCGGACCTCGCGGGAACGGGGGGCCGTCGCCGTGTTCGAACGGGCCGTCAGGAGCTGGAATTGGCGCCGCTCCTCAGTTGGGAGGGGGTGGGCACCTTGTCCTTGACCGGGGCACCCGCGCTCTTGCCGGCGTCCTTCACCTTGCCGATGGTGTCGTTGAAGCTGTTCGCCGCCGAGCCGTCGCCCTTGCGCAGCTTGGACGGCAGGTCCTTCAGGTTGGCGATGGCCGCGCTGAGCGGTGCGAGCGCCTTCGACAGCGTCGGGTCGCCCTTGGCGTTGCGTTCGGCCGCCTTGAGCCGGTTGTACGTGAACGCGCCGGCCAGGGCGGCCTTGGCGAGGGACGTCTTGCGATGCTTCGCGCCCTTCTTGAACTTGCCTTCCTTGTACGGTTTGACGATCCACTTGTAGGTCGCGCCGGCCGCGAGGCCCGCGTTCGCCACGAAGCGGGTCTTGGCGAACTTCTGCCGCTCGGCAGAGGTGCTCGGGCTGGGCGTGGCCGCGGCGACCGCGACCGTGGGACTGGTCTGCCTCCCGTCGCCCTGGCCCGTGGCCCACGCGGTGGTGGAGCCGGCGAGCAGGGCGCAGCACAGGGTGAGCGCCACAGCGAGGCGCCGTATCGGTACGGGCACGGTGTCCTCCGAAAGGTGTTGCTCCGGGTACTCCAGAGGTCCGTGTGAACCACGTCATACCGACCGAAACAGGACACCTTCCGTGAGGTGCGACTGACTTTCCGTAGGCGCCCGGGGTTTCAACCGGGCACACGCGGCCAGACGCAAGGGCATGTCCCCTCGATATCGCACGGGTTCCGGCTCCGCCGGTACGGTCATCGCGGTGGTCGCCGACATCATGGCCGTCATCCTCGGACTGTGGATCCTGATGTACCTGTTGGACGCGAACCGGGCCAACGACCTGGTGCGGTTCGTCCATCACGCGGCCGACTGGCTCGCCGGCTGGTCCCGTGACCTGTTCACCTTCGACGCGGCCTGGGCACGGGTGGTCGCGGGCTACGGCCTGGCCGCCGTCGTGTACCTCTTCGTCGGCCACGCCATCGCCAACCGCATCCACCGGGGCTGACGACCGGACGGACGAAGGGCCGCCGGTCCTCGGTCGCGGCGGTCCGGCTCCGGCGTCAGTCGCTGCGGTCCGGCTCCGGCGTCAGCCGCAGCAGTCCGGCTCCGGCGTCAGCCGCAGCAGTCCGGCTCCGGCGTCAGCCGCAGCAGTCCGGCTCCAGCCCCCTGGGCAGGCCCTCCTGCGCGAAGACCGTGCAGGTGGCCTCGTGGCCGCCGAGCGCGGCGACCGCGAGGAGCAGGGACCCGGCGGTCCACGTGGTCAGCTCGCGCGGCCATATGGCGTCGTCCTCGAAGACGTAGCCCGTCCAGTACAGGCCGCTCTCCGCGTCGCGCAGGTGCTGGATGGACTTCAGGACGTCGAGCGCGCGGTCGGACTCGCCCACCGCCCACAGGGTGAGGGCGAGTTCGGCCGACTCGCCGCCGGTCACCCACGGGTTGGGCACCACGCAGCGCACCCCGAGGCCGGGCACGACGAAGCGGTCCCAGTCCGCCTCGATGCGCGCCTTGGCCTCCACGCCGGTCACGGCGCCGCCCAGCACCGGGTAGTACCAGTCCATCGAGTAGCGGTCCTTGTCCAGGAACCGCTCCGGGTGCCTGCGGATCGCGTGCCGCAGCGCGCCGGCCGCCAGCTCCCAGTCGGGCTGCGGCTCCTCGCGCTGCTCGGCGATGGCGAGGGCGCAGCACAGCGCGTGGTGGACGGAGGAGGAGCCGGTCAGCAGCGCGTCCGTGGCCCCCGTCCCGTCGTCCTCGCGCTTCCAGCCGATCTGTCCGCCGGGCTGCTGCAGGCGCAGCACGAACTCGACGGCGGCGTAGACGACGGGCCACATGCGGTCGAGGAAGGTGTCGTCGCCGGTGGACAGGTAGTGGTGCCAGACGCCGACGGCCACGTAGGCGACGAAGTTGGTCTCCCGGCCGCGGTCGGTGACGTGGTCGTGGGCGCCGTCGGCGTAGGCGGCGTGCCAGGAGCCGTCGCCCAACTGGTGCCGGGCCAGCCACTCGTAGGCGCGTGCGGCGGCCTCGTGCTCGCCCGCCGCGTCCAGCGCCATCGCCGCCTCGGTGTGGTCCCACGGGTCGAGGTGGTGGCCGCGGAACCACGGGATGGCGCCGTCCTCACGCTGGGCGGCGAGGATGCCGTCCACGGTCGCGGCGGCCTGCTCGGCGGTGAGGACCCCGGGCAGGACGAGGTGTTCTGTCCGGGGCGTGGTCACTTGGCGTCCGCCCGGGGCAGGTGCGGCTTGGTCGCGTACGCCACGAAGCTCTTGCCGATCAGCGGGTTCAGCGCCTGCTCGGCGACCCGGGTGGCCAGCGGTTTCTTCATGATGTCCCAGACCAGCAGCTTGTGGTACGCCTTGACCGGGAGCGCCTGGTCGTTGTCGACGCCGAAGGCGCACTTCAGCCACCAGTACGGCGAGTGCAGCGCGTGCGCGTGGTGCGTGCCGTACGGCTTCAGGCCCGCCTCGCGGATCCTGGCGAGCAGTTCGTCCGCCTTGTAGATGCGGATGTGGCCGCCCTCGACCTCGTGGTAGGCGTCGGACAGGGACCAGCAGACCTTCTCGGGCCCGTAGCGCGGCACGGTGATCGCGATCCGGCCGCCCGGCCTGAGGACGCGGACCATCTCGGCGAGGACGCCCTTGTCGTCGGGGATGTGCTCCATCACCTCGGAGATGATGACCACGTCGAAGGACTCGTCGGGGAAGGGCAGCGCGAGGGCGTCGCCCTCCATGGCGGTGGCGGTGGCGCCGGCGGGGGCCTCCCCGGCCTCCTTCATCGCCGCGAACCACTTGGCGACCTCGCGGATCTCCTCGCCGTTCTGGTCCAGGGCCACCACCTGCGCGCCGCGCCGGTAGCACTCGAACGCGTGCCGGCCCCCGCCGCAGCCGAGGTCCAGGACGCGGTCGCCCGGGGCGAGCGGGAACCGGGAGAAGTCGACGGTCAGCACGTGGCCCTGCTTTCGTATGCGTCTGCTGCTGGTGCGTCCGGTGCCGCCGCCGCTGGTGCGTCGTGGGCGGCGGCGGGCGCGGAGCGGTACGGGGACGGGGACCTGGGCGCGGGGCGGGCGGCGCCCTCGATGGCCTCGCGGTAGCGGGCCACCGTGCCCTCGGCGGCCCGGGCCCAGGTGAAGTGGCGCAGCACGCGCTCGCGTCCGGCCCGGCCGAGCCGGTCCCGCAGCGCGGGGTCCCCCAGCAGCCGGGTCAGGGCGGCGGCCAGCTCGCCCGCGTCGCCCGGCGGCACCGCCAGGCAGGTCTCCCCGTCCCGCCCGGCGACCTCGGGGATGGCGCCGCCGGTCGTGGCGACCAGCGGTGTTCCCGTGGCCATCGCCTCGGCGGCCGGCAGCGAGAAGCCCTCGTAGAGCGACGGCACGCAGGCGACCTCGGCCGAGCGGACCAGGTCGACCAGTTCGGCGTCCGAGATGCCCTTGACGAACTCGACGGCGTCCTTCAGGCCGTAGCGCTCGACGGCCTGGGCGACCGGCCCCTCGGCGGGCTGCTTGCCGACGACGACCAGGTGCGCGCTGGGGTGTTCCGCGCGGACCTTCGCCAGTGCCTCCACGAGGAAGACGAGGCCCTTGAGGGGTACGTCCGCGCTGGAGGTGGTCACGATCCGGCCCGGCACCTGCGGCACGGACGGGTCGGGCGAGAACAGGTCGGTGTCGGCGCCGATGTGGACGACGTGGATGCGGTCGGGGCGTACGCCGAGGTGGTCGACGATCTCCTGCCGGGACGTGCCGGAGACGGTGAGCAGGGACGGCAGGCGGCGCGCGACCCGCTTCTGCATCCGGGTGAAGGCG
Organism: Streptomyces sp. NPDC021356; assembly: GCF_040641015.1. Taxonomy (NCBI): domain Bacteria; kingdom Bacillati; phylum Actinomycetota; class Actinomycetes; order Kitasatosporales; family Streptomycetaceae; genus Streptomyces; species Streptomyces sp. NPDC021356. The sequence goes on from NZ_JBFACU010000009.1 coordinate 113,181, forward strand.
TACCAGCGCCGCACCGACCACTGCCGCTGGCGGGTCGTCGCGGCGTCCAGCTCCAGCTGCCGGTCCACGGTGATGGGGTGGTGGACGGTGGTGACCAGGGGGGCGCCGACGTCGCCGAGGAGGCCGTAGCCGAGGGTCTGGTTGTCGTGGACGACGTCGAACTCGCCGCGGCGGGCGCGCAGGTGGCGGCGGGCGCGCAGCGAGAAGGTCAGCGGCTCGGGGAAGCCGCCGGTCCACATGGTGGCGACCTCCAGCGCGTCGATCCAGTCGCGGTACTCGCCGCGCTTCGGAGTGCGGAAGGGATCGGGCTGGCGGTAGAGGTCGAGGCTGGGCAGTTCGGTCAGGCGCAGCGTGCCGGCGTGGTCGTCGTCCTCGTCGAGGACGGGGTACGGCTGGGCGCCGATGACCTCGACGCGGTGGCCGAGGCGGGCCAGTTCGCGCGAGAGGTGGCGTACGTAGACGCCCTGGCCGCCGCAGAACGGGTTCCCCTTGTAGGTGAGGAGCGCGATCCTGAGCGCTCGGCCGCCGTCCTGGGCGGGGTCCGCCGGGGACCCGGCCCAACTGGCCTCAGCGGTCACTTAGGGCCCCCTTCTGACTGCACCGTCCCGCGAGATTACGCCGGGACGCTAATCTAGAACAAGTTTCAGACTTGATCGTCTTGATCGTTCAGGAGGCTCCGAATCTACCGGCAGGTAGCCGCGCTGTGAGCCGGGGAGCGGGTGATTCGCGCCACGGCTCGGGCCATGGCCCCGGGCCGCGCGCTGCCCGGTCCGGCCGCGGCCGTGCGCTCCCCCGGCCGGAGTCCTGCCACGCCGTCCGATCCCCCGCCCTCGACCGACTGCCACGGAGCGCGACCCATGCCTGCGCAAGCCAGTACCTCCCGGTCGGACGCGCCGCCGCTCACCGAGCGGCAGGAGGCGCGCCGCCGCCGCATCCTGCGCGCGAGCGCGCAGCTGGCCTGCCGGGGCGGCTTCGACGCGGTGCAGATGCGAGAGGTGGCGGAGTCCTCGCAGGTGGCGCTCGGCACGCTGTACCGGTACTTCCCGTCCAAGGTGCACCTGCTGGTCGCCACGATGCGGGACCAGCTGGAGCGGCTGCACGGCACGCTGCGCAAGCGGCCACCGGCCGGTGACAGCGCGGCCGAGCGGGTGGCGGAGACGCTGATGCGCGCGTTCTTCGCGCTCCAGCGCGAGCCCGAGCTGGCGGACGCGATGGTGCGCGCCCTGACCTTCGCGGACCGCAGTGCGAGCCCCGAGGTCGACCAGGTCTCCCGGCAGACCACGACGATCATCCTGGACGCGATGGGCCGGGACGACCCGGGTCCGGAGCAGCTCGCCGTGGTCCGGGTCGTCGAGCACACCTGGCTCTCGGCCCTGATCACCTGGCTCTCGGGCCGCGCGTCCATCGCGCAGGTCCAGGTCGACATCGAGACGGTGTGCCGGCTGATCGACCTGACCGAGGGCGAGCGCGAATAGCCGGTATGCCGATGTATGCCGATCAGTCGGATTTTCCCGGCTTCAGGTATTGCGTCAGGCTGTGCGCGTTCTATCCTGGAAGTGCCTACGAGGCGAGTGAGGGAGTCCGACCGGAGTAGCCGACTTCCGCGAGACGCTACGGCATCCGCTGGGGCCGACGTCGACGGTAGGGCTGAGAGGCCGGAAGGTTCGCAGCAGAACCGGAAGGCGACCCCCATCACCTGATCCGGACCATACCGGCGAAGGGAACCCGTCTCGTAGGTTTTTCGCGCGCCCGCGCCCATGCGCGGCTGCTATGCAGGGCCCATGGACATGGCCCCTCTTGAGCGCCTCCGCGCCGAACGCGCCTGCGAACGACTGATCGTCGACTTCGTCCACCGCCTGGACCTGGGCGATCCGGCCTCCGTGGCCGAGCTGTTCGTCCCGGACGGGGTGTGGCAGTGGCCGCCGCCCGGGGACGGCAGGCGGGTGGAGGGGCGTGACGCCCTGCGGACGTACTTCGGCTCCCGCCCGGCGGGCCGGCTCTCGCGCCGCGTGATGTCCAACGTCCTCGTCACGGTGGCCTCCGCGGACACGGCGACGGCCACCTCGTACTTCACCACCTACCGCGTCGACGGCCACAGCGCCGCCCGCGGCATGGTGCCGCCCGGCCCGCCCGTCCAGGTCGGTGACTACGCCGACGTCTTCCGCCGGACCGGCGACGGTGAGTGGCTGCTGGTCTCCCGGACCCTGCGCCTGCCGTTCGGCGGACCCACCCCGGGTCTGTAGCCACAGCGCCCGGGCCCGTAGCCCCAGCGCCCGCCGGCCCGTGGCCGCAGGCCCCCACGGCCACCCCGTGGCCGCCGCCGGCCGGGCCGGTAGAGTGGCCCGGTCGTTTCACGCCTGTCCGGGGGGAAGCCGGTGCGAATCCGGCGCTGACCCGCAACCGTAGACCGCCCACGTGGCGGCGAGCCGGAATGCCCCGGGCGCGCGCGTGAGCGGCTCGCGTACGCCGGCAGCCCGCCGCCGTACGGCACCGTCGAGGGATACGGAGCCGAGCCGCCGGGGTGTCCCGTGCTGTCCGGCTCCCCACAGGGAGAGGCTTCCGCCGATCATGAACATACGCCGCAGCGCAGCGGCCCTGGCCGCCGTCGCCGCCGTCGCCGTGATCGGTGTCCCGGCGCAGGCCGCCGTCGCCGACTCCTCCCCGTCCCCCTCCGCCTCCCCCGCGCTCCCGCCGGGGCTGTACGGAAGCACCGACCCGAAGTACGACGGCGTCTGGCGGCAGTCCCTCGCGCTGCTCGCGCAGCACACCGTGGGGGTGCGGCCCGCCGCGCGGGCCGTGGACTGGCTGGCCGGGCAGCAGTGCGCGAGCGGCGCGTTCGCGCCCTTCCGCGCCGACCCGGCGCACGGGTGCGACGCCAGGACGGCCGTCGACTCCAACAGCACGGCCGCCGCCGTCCAGGCGCTCGCCGCGCTCGGCGGCCACGACGCGGTGACCGGCAAGGCCGTCTCCTGGCTGAAGTCCGTGCAGAACAAGGACGGCGGCTGGGGGTACGCGCCCGGCGGGCCCAGCGACGCCAACTCGACCTCGGTCGTCGTCGGCGCCCTCGCCGCCGTGGGCGAGAAGCCCGCGTCCGTCGTCAAGGACGGCAAGTCCCCCTACGACGCCCTGCTGAAGCTGGCCCTGCCGTGCACGGGTGACGGTGCGGGCGCGTTCGCCTACCAGCCCGACAAGCACGGCAAGCTCGCCGCCAACGCGGACGCGACCGCCGCCGGTGTGGTCGCCGCGCTCGGTCAGGGACTGGCCGCCACGCCGCAGAGGAAGACGGGTGACGCGGCCCGCTGCACCGGCTCCGGTACCGCCACCCCGGCGCGGGCCGCCGCGGGCGGCGCCGCCTACCTCGCACACGCCGTCGCCAAGGACGGCCACCTCACCTCGGCGCTCCCCGGCGCCACCGCCCAGCCCGACTACGGCAACACCGCCGACGCGGTCGTCGCGCTCGCCGCGCAGGGCGGTGCGGGACAGGCGCGGAGGCCGCTGGAGTGGCTGAAGAAGAACGCCGGGAGCTGGGCGGCGCAGAGCGGTCCGGCCGCCTACGCCCAGCTGGTCTTCGCCGCCCACGCCACCGGCACCGACCCGCGCGCCTTCGGCGGCCTCGACCTGGTCAAGGCGCTGAACGCGACCGGCCCGGCGCCGCAGCAGGCCGCGACGGGCAGCACGAGCGGCGACGCGACGCAGAAGAGCGACAGCTCGTCCCACACCACCTGGTGGATCGTCGGCGGGGTCTGCCTGGTCGTCGTCCTCGGCGCCGCCGCCTGGCTGGGCACACGCGGCAGCCGCGCCAAGAGGCAGCAGCCGTGACACACCGCCGCCTCCGCGCCCTGCCCACGCCGACCGCCGGCTCCCCGCTGTCCGCACTGTCCGTGGTGTCCGCGCTGCTGCTGGCCGCCGTGGTCCTGCTGTCGGCGGCCGTCGCCCCGGCCCAGGCGGCCGGGTACCGCTACTGGTCCTTCTGGGACCGCGACGGCGGCAGCTGGACGTACGCCACGCAAGGGCCGTCCACGGCCCGGCCCGCCGACGGTGACGTGCAGGGCTTCCGCTTCGCGGTGAGCCAGGACTCGAAGGACGCGGCCAAGCCTCGCGGGACGGCTGACTTCGCGGCCATCTGCTCGGGCACCCCGGCACGGGGCGGTGCCAAGCGCGTCGCACTGGTCCTCGACTTCGGCGTCCAGGCCGATGCCCCCTCCGGGGAGACCCCGCCCGCGCCCCGCACGGCCTGCGCCCTCGTGCCCTCCGACGCCACCACGGCGGACGCCCTCGCGGCCGTCGCCAAGCCCCTGCGGTACGACACCAACGCGTTGCTGTGCGCGATCTCCGGATACCCGCGCCAGGGCTGCGGCGAGCAGGTCGCGGCGGACGGCGGAGCGAAGGCCACGGGCAGCAAGCCGACCCCGGACACGGCCGGCACGGCCGGCACGGCCGGCACGGCCGCCAAGAACGGCGACGGCGGCCCGTCCGTCGGCTTCATCGCGGGCGGCGCCCTGATCGTCGTCCTCGCCGGGGCGGCCCTCTGGCAGGCCCGGCGGCGCAGGAATGCGTGACGGGACCGGGACCGGTGGCGCGGGCGCCCACCGGACCGGCCCACGCGCCCACCGGACCGGCCCCCGCACCCGCCTGGCCGGTCCGCGCATCCACCGCTCCGGACCCCGTGTCCACGCGGGGGCCTGGTGGCTGTGGGCGCTGGCCCTCGGCACCGGCGCCACCCGCACCACCAACCCGCTCCTGCTCGCCCTGCTCCTCGCGGTCTCCGGCTACGTCGTGGTGACGTGCCGTCCGAACACCCCCTCGGCCCGCTCCTACAGCGCCTTCCTGCGGCTGGCGCTCGCCGTCCTGGCCGTCCGGCTGTTCTTCGCCGTGGTCCTCGGTTCGCCCATCCCCGGCACGCACGTGCTCGTCACCCTCCCGGAAGTCCCGCTGCCGCACTGGGCGCAGGGCATCCGGCTGGGCGGCCGGGTCACGGCCGAGGGACTGCTGTTCGCCCTCTACGACGGCCTGAAGCTGGCCGCGCTGCTGATCTGCGTGGGCGCCGCCAACGCGCTGGCCGCACCGGCCCGGCTGCTCAAGTCCCTGCCCGGTGCGCTGTACGAGACGGGCGTGGCCGTCGTCGTCGCGCTCACGTTCGCCCCGCACCTGGTGGCCGACGGACGCAGGCTGCGGGCCGCCCGCAGGCTGCGCGGCCGGCCCGACCGGGGCGTGCGCGGCCTGCTGCACGTGGGACTGCCGGTCCTGGAGGGCGCGTTGGAGCGTTCGGTGGCGCTCGCCGCCGCGATGGACGCCCGCGGCTACGGCCGCACCGCCGAGGTCGCGCCCGCCGTGCGCCGCACCACCGCCGCCCTCACCCTGGGCGGCCTGCTCGGGGTCTGCGCGGGAACGTACGGGCTGCTCACCGCCGAGGGCGGCAGCTACGGGCTGCCGGTGCTGCTGGCCGGGCTCGCCGCCGCGCTCGCCGGGCTCTGGCTGGGTGGCCGGCGCTCGGTGCGCACCCGCTACCGCCCCGACACCTGGAACCCGCGCTCCTGCCTGGTGGCCGGCTCGGGCGTGGCCGTGGCGGCACTGCTGACGCTGGCCGCCGCCCGCGACCCGGAGGCCCTGCACCCGGGTGGGGTGCCGCTTCTCGCCCCCACCCTGCCGGTGTGGCCCGCGGCGGCCGTGCTGCTGGGCCTGGTCCCCGCGTTCGTGGCACCCGCGGACGCCGCCTCGCGCAAGGAGACGCCGTGATCCGTTTCGAGGACGTCTCCGTGACGTACGACGGGGCCGCCGAACCCACCGTCCGCGCCGTCGACTTCGAGGTGCCCGAGGGCGAACTCGTCCTCCTCGTCGGCCCGTCCGGGGTCGGCAAGTCCACCGTGCTGGGCGCGGTGAGCGGGCTCGTGCCGCACTTCACCGGCGGCACCCTGCGCGGCCGGGTCACCGTGGCCGGCCGCGACACCCGCACCCACAAACCGCGCGAGCTGGCCGACGTCGTCGGCACGGTCGGGCAGGACCCGCTGTCCCACTTCGTCACCGACACCGTCGAGGACGAACTCGCCTACGGCATGGAGTCGCTGGGGCTCGCCCCGGCCGTCATGCGGCGCCGGGTGGAGGAGACCCTGGACCTGCTGGGCCTGGCCGGGCTGCGCGGCCGCCCGATCGCCACGCTCTCGGGCGGCCAGCAGCAGCGGGTCGCGATCGGCTCGGTGCTCACCCCGCACCCGAAGGTCCTCGTCCTGGACGAGCCGACCTCGGCGCTCGACCCGGCCGCCGCCGAGGAGGTCCTCGCCGTCCTCCAGCGGCTCGTGCACGACCTGGGCACGACGGTCCTCATGGCCGAGCACCGCCTGGAACGGGTCGTGCAGTACGCCGACCAGGTCGTCCTCCTGCCCGAGCCGGGCGCCGCCCCGCTGCTGGGCGCCCCGGCGGACGTCATGGCCGTCTCGCCGGTGTGCCCGCCGGTGGTGGAGCTGGGCCGGCTGGCGGGCTGGGCGCCGCTGCCGCTGACGGTACGGGACGCCCGGCGCCGCGCGGCGGACCTGCGCGACCGCCTGAACGGCCGCGCCCCCGCGCCCGCCCCGCTCCCGCCCACGGCACCCGGGGCATCCGGCACGCCCGGGTCACCCGGCACGTCCCGGGCGCACGGCACACCTGAGGCGTCCGGCTCCGCAGCGCCCGTCCCGGCCCGCCGGACGGGGCTCCGTACGCTCCTGCGCGGCCGCGCGACGGCGAAAGCGACGGCGACGGCGACGACGACGACAGAACCGGCCGCCGGTGCCGCCGGTACCGTCGTCGCCGCCGACGTCCGCTCCCTCAGCGTCCGCCGTGACGGTGTGCAGGCGCTGCGCCACGTCGATCTGGCCGTCTCGCCCGGCGAGACCGTCGCGCTCATGGGCCGCAACGGCGCCGGCAAGTCCACCCTGCTCGGCTCGCTGGTCGGCCTGGTGGAGCCGCGCGGCGGACAGGTCCGCGTCGGCGGCACGGTCCCGCACCGCGCCTCGCCGCGTGAGCTGGTGCGCCGGGTCGGCCTGGTCCCGCAGGAGCCGCGCGACCTGCTGTACGCCGACACGGTCGCCGCCGAGTGCGAGGCGGCCGACCGGGACGCGCACGCGGCGCCCGGCACCTGCCGCGACCTGGTCCGCGAACTGCTGCCCGGCGTGGCCGATGCCACCCACCCGCGCGACCTGTCCGAGGGCCAGCGGCTCGCGCTCGCGCTCGCGGTGGTCCTGGCCGCGCGCCCGCCGCTGCTGCTCCTGGACGAGCCGACCCGCGGCCTCGACTACGGCGCCAAGAGCCGCCTGGTCGCCGTGCTGCGCGACCTGGCGGCCGAGGGGCACGCCATCGTGCTGGCCACGCACGACGTGGAACTGGCCGCGGAACTCGCCCACCGGGTCGTGCTGCTCGCCGAGGGCGAGGTGATCGCCGACGGCCCCATGGCCGAGGTGGTCGTCTCCTCCCCGTCCTACGCCCCTCAGGTCACCAAGATCCTCGCTCCGCAGCGCTGGCTCACGGTCTCGCAGGTCCGCGAGGCGCTGAAATGACCACACCGGCCCTGCGACCCGCCGCGCGGCCGGGCCGCCAGGCGCGCGCCGTCCGGCTCGGCCCCCGCTCGCTGGCCGCCCTCGCCCTGGTCAGCGCCGTCGGTGTGGCCGCTTTCACATGGCCCTTCCTGGCCCCGCCGACCGCCCAGCTCAGCGCGCACGCGCAGGACGCCCCCTGGCTCTTCGCGGGCCTGCTCGTCCTGCTCGTCGCCGTCGTCGCCGCGACCATCGCGGAGTCGGGTCTCGGCCCGAAGGCGGTCGCCATGCTCGGCGTGCTGGCGGCGACCGGGGCCGCGCTGCGCCCGATCGGGGCCGGGACGGCGGGCCTGGAGCCGATGTTCTTCCTGATGGTGCTGAGCGGGCGCGTGCTCGGACCGGGCTTCGGGTACGTGCTGGGCTCGGTGACGATGTTCGCGTCCGCGCTGCTCACCGGCGGGGTGGGTCCGTGGATGCCGTTCCAGATGGTGGCGATGGGCTGGTTCACCATGGGCGCCGGTCTGCTGCCGGGCCCGGACCGGCTGCGCGGCCGTACGGAGCTGCTGATGCTGGCGTTGTACGGGTTCGCCGCCGCGTTCGCCTACGGCACGGTCATGAACCTCGCGGGCTGGCCGTTCATGGGCACCCTCGCCTCCTCCATCGCCTTCGACCCGCACGCCGCCGTCCCCGCGAACCTGGCCCGTTTCGTCGCGTACTGCCTGGCCACCTCGCTCGGCTGGGACCTGGGCCGGGCCGTCGTCACGGTCGTCCTGACGCTCGTGGTGGGCCCTGCGGTGCTGCGGGCGCTGCGCCGGGCCACCCGCCGGGCCGCCTTCGAGACGCCGGTCACCTTCGACGCCCCGCGGGCCGCCTCCGGCGGTGAACCGCCGGTGAGTCCCGCCGACCCCTCGGTGACGGCCCCGGTGAGGCCCCCCACATGACGTGGCTCACCTACGATGCCGGACCGTAGCCCCGACCCTCTGTCATGCACGCGGCTTTACGCGCGTCCACCTGGGCTTTGAGACGCCGCTCACATGCGGACGGATCACCCAGGATGCGACGACCACTAGTAAAAGGGCTTCTTGCGGACGGATTTCGCGCCTGCTTCTCTGGACGACGTCGCCAGGAGCCGACGGTCCCCCGGGGTCGCGGCACCAGGCAGCTCCTCCCCCGCTCCCACGGGCTCCGGCTGCCGGCGGCCCCCTGTCCCCGACGCAAGAGGTTCTCCGTGTCCGTCTCCTTCATCAGCCGCATCGCCACTCCGAAGAAGGCCCTCTCCACCGCCGCCGTGGCCGCCGCCACCGTCGGCATGGCCCTCACCGCCGCCCCCGCGCACGCGGCCACCACCGCCTCGGGCGGCGACGCGAAGACGATCGCGCACCAGATGATCCCGGACGACGCCCAGTTCAACGCCTTCAGCCACATCGTCGAGCACGAGAGCGGCTGGAACCCGCACGCGACCAACGCCTCCTCCGGCGCCTACGGCCTGGTCCAGGCACTCCCGGCCTCGAAGATGTCCTCGGCCGGCGCGGACTGGAAGAACAACCCCAAGACCCAGATCAAGTGGGGTCTCAACTACATGAACTCCCGCTACGGCAGCCCGGCCGCCGCCTGGAACTTCTGGCAGGCCAACGGCTGGTACTGAGCCGACCGCGCGGTGTGAGCCCCCGGGTGCGACCCACCCGGCGCGGGCCACCCGCACGCGCAGTCGTGAAGGCGGCGGCCCCGATCCCCGGGCCGCCGCCTTCACCATGTCCGCACGCGTGGTGCCTGCCCCGCGGTCTACCTCGTGCGGCCGTCCTCCAGCGAGCCGAACCACCGCGCGATCTTCGGCAGCGAGGCGTATGCCGAACCGCCGTGGTCGACCTGCCCCTGGTCCATGACCGGGGCCGTCACCCCGTGCCCGGCCAGCGCGCGGGAGCAGCTGCGGGCGTTGCCGATGGGCACGTCCGTGTCCCCGCTCCCCGCGTACAGCCGCACCGGCACGGCCGGCTTCCAGTCACAGGTGCCGTCGTTGGCCTTCAGCGCCTGTGCGAGTCCGCCGCTCGGGTGGGTGAGCTGCGCGTAGAAGCGGTCCGTCAGCAGTTCCCGCACGTTCGGCGCGAGCTGCGGGATCACCTCCTCCTCGGTGTGCCGCCCGTCGAAGAGTGCTTCGACCCGGTCCGCGTAGGGCGCGCGGAAGGCCTCGGCGGGGTCCTTGTAGATGGGGTGCAGCCGGTTCTGCGCGACGAGGAAGTACGACATGTAGAACACACCGCTGATGTCGTTGACCCGGCCGTCGGTGAGCGCCGGCGTCTCCGTGCCCGCCAGGTCGTAGGGCCCGCTGACCGGCGCGAGCGCCCGCAGCCGGAAGTGCCGGTCGGCGCCCTCCTGGAGGGCCCGGCCGAGCGCCATCGCGACCTGCCCGCCCTGCGAGAACCCGGTCACGTACACGTCCCCGGTCACCGTCCGCCCCAGCCCGGCCGCCGCCGTGCGGGCCGCCCGCAGCATGTCCACCGAGGCGGTCACCGCCGAGCGCGTGTCCATGTACGGGTGGACGCCCGGCCCCTTGCCGAGCCCGAGGTAGTCGGGTGCGGCGACCGCGTGCCCGGCCGACGCGAAGAGGTACGACTGCGCCCGTCCGTCCTCCGCCACGGACGGTGCGTAGTCCCGGTCGACCATGGTGCCGTGCGTGTCCGAAACCAGGCTCAGCCGCCGCCCGCCGCCCTCGGGGAGCGTGAGCAGTCCGGTGGCGGTGGTGGGGCGGCCGTGGGGGTCGACGGTGCGGTACGTCAGCCGGTACGCCCGTACGCCGTACCGGACGGTGCCGGTGTCCATGGGCAGGGCGGCCAGGTACCGCACGACCCCGGCGCGGCTGTGCGCGGCGACCGGGACGACTGACAGCAGCGTGCCCCGGCCTCTGCTGTCGGCGTGGGCGGAGGTGACGGACGGGGCGGTACCGCCGGTGGCCGTGGCGGCGGTCGCCGCGGGGGCGACGGCGAGGGAGGCGAGCAGCAGCGCGGCCGAGGCGGCGAGCCCGCGCCGCACCCGCCAACCACCCTGCGATTCACACGTGTTGTTCATGTGCTTCGTCATGTCCCAGACGCTACGGACACGCGGGGCGCCCGGACATCCGAGACTCCCCCGCCTCCATGGTGGACTTGATGACACCCCTGCCCGTCCAGGTGACCGGAGGTTCGATGACAGCGGAGGGCGCACAGGACGCGCGGCCGGAAGACGCCGACCCCGAGGCGCGGGGGCTGCCCCTGGTGCCGGTGCTGCTGGGGCTGACCGTGGTCAGCGGGATCATCGACGCGGTGAGCTATCTGGGGCTCGGGCACGTCTTCACCGCCAACATGACCGGGAACGTGGTCGTCCTCGGCTTCGCCGCCGCGGGTGCCCCCGGCTTCTCGGTGCCGCACACCCTCACCTCGCTGGTGTGCTTCCTGGTGGGCGCGCTGACCGGCGGCCGGGTAGCGGTCCGCTACGGCGGCGGCTCGCGCCGCACCTGGGCACGGGTCACGCTGGCCGCGGAGGCGGTCCTGGTCGGGGTCTCGGCGGTGGTCGCCTTCGCCGCGCCGGGCGCCACCGGCACGACGTACGCGCTGATCGCGCTCACCGCCTTCGCGATGGGCCTGCGCAACGCCACCGTCCGCAAGCTGGGCGTGCCCGACCTGACGACGACGGTCCTCACGATGACCCTGACGGGCCTCGCCTCCGACTCCCGCGCGGGCGGCGGCTCCGGCCACCGCTCCCCACGCCGCACGGCGTCCGTGTTCGCCATGCTGGCGGGCGCGGTCCTCGGCGCCTGGCTGGTCGTCCACCGCGACCTGGGCACACCGCTGCTGATCGCGGGGGTGGCGGCGGGGGTGCTGGCGGTGGTTACTTCGGGGCGGGAGTGAGGCCTCGTCAAACGTCGGTACTGGGGTCGGCGCCCTCTGAGGCACCCCCTGGACCACCGGAACGGCCCCGGAACTCAGCGGCCTCAGAACGCGTTTGAGGCTGCCGCCACGCGAGCGCAATCGCCGCGATCCGTGCGGACAACGCCTCGCCAAGACCCCGCTGCCGCAGCGAGCCCCAACCCTGGCCAGCCGGTTCGACAAGCATCGCGACATGATCCTGCCCTTCACCCACGACCTGACGATCCCCTTCACGAACAACCCGGCCGACCTGGAGGTGAGGGGCTCGAAGGTCCGCCAGCGAGTCTCCGGCTGCTGGCGGACCCTGGAACATTCACCAACTTCGCCGTCATCTGGACCTACCTGTCCACCGCCGCCAAGCACGGCCTCGACCACCTCGACGCCCTCACCCGGCTCCTCACCACCGGCCCCTGGCTACCGCCGACTCCCCGTTCGCGCTTGAGCAGACGCATCCACGGATCACTCGTGGCGGGCGAAGTCCGGCACGCCCTCGACCGACGCCGGATCGTCGATCGACCGTGTCGGAGCACCTTCCGGTGCGCGAACCCGGGAGACAGAGATGCCGTGCAGGCAAGCGCCACACCACAAGAGCACGTACCCAACCCGGGTCTCGGGCGTGACGATATACCTGACCTCAAGCCGGTCCTGGCCGCAGTCCGGACACGAGACCAGGCCCACCTCACCCTGCCTGTCGGCCACCTGGCCCAGGGCCCGAAGCCATGCCGCGCGATCAGCCATCAGCCCACCTTCCCGTTGAAGAAGTTCCAGAACTGGTCCTCCGAGCCGTAGGCAGCCCGCTCCCAAGCGGCCTCCTGTTCAAGCGAGGACGCGTGGCCGTACAGCTGGCTCTGCATGACGTGCATTCGCTCGTGACCAATCGTTCGAACAAGATCCTCGGTGGAGGAGAAGGCGTCCGGATACAGCGTGATCGTCCCATCCGGCGATGTATGACCGTACAGGCCGCGCCCGATCAAGTCCTTGTCGCGATTGATCTTGACCTTGACGCCGTCGAGGCCCACTCCAGCGTCCCGGGCCACTTGATTGACCACGCGCTTCTGCATGGGAACCTGGAGATCAGAGAAGACTCCCGTGTTGGAAGTTCGCCGTGCCAGCCCTGCTGATTCTCTACTTACAGAAGGCACAGCTCCGCCAAACTTGGCCAGCCCGTAAAACCCGAAACTTCCCCCCAACATTCCCGATGTTATTGCGGTTTTAAAGAGTGCATTCCTTAGACTGCAAATCCATTCCGCCTCACCATCGCATGGAAAATCGGGAATTGTTACGGTGGCCACCGCTTCGGGAGGCGACGTGTCTATGATATTTCCTACGCCCTTCCCTATCGCGCCGGTGCAGGCGGTCTTCACCATGTACCCGAAGTCGGCGCAGTCGACTGTCGCCTCAGTTCCCTTGTCCGATCCCTTGTGATTGCCAGAATTTCCGTTACCGGTGCCGCTGTTTCCGCTGTTTCCGCTGTTTCCGTCCTTGCTGGGGTCGTAGGCCCAGGGGGCTGCCTGGGTGGTTCCGTCGTCCTTGATGATCCAGTCCGGCGTTCCGTTCTTGCCCCAGCCGTTGTCGAGGCCCTCGCCCGTGGGGTCGCTGTAAGTGGTGGGGTTGTGGGCGCTGTAGGCGTAGCCGCCGATGGTCTGGGGTTTGTCGAGTTCGAGGAGGGGGTCGACGCTGATGAAGCGGCCCGTGGTGGGGTCGTAGTCGCGGGCGCCGATGTGGGTGAGGCCGGTGGTGGGGTCGGTGTCGCCGTTGATGAAGCCCTTCTGGCCGGGCCAGAAGGTGGGGGCGGCGCCGCGGGGGGCTCCGTAGGGGAGGGTCTTGCGGCGGTTGGTGGCGAGGGTGCTGGCGGAGATGGAGAGGGTGTTGGTGCCGTGGGGGTCGGCGATGAGGAGCCGGACTCTTCCGTCGCTGCTGGTGCGGACGGCTGAGCCGCCGGGAACGGTGTAGTAGCGGGTGCCGGCCAGGGCGTCGGTGGATTTGGTGAGGACGAGTTCCTGTCCGCCGGGCAGGTAGAGGGTGGTGGCGGTGGGTTCCCGCTTGAGCAGGCGGGTGCCGTCGGCGTCGTAGAGGAATCCCGTGGTGGCGCCGGAGACGGTAGAGGTGGCGAGTCTGCCTTCCTCGTTCCAGGTGAGGTCCTGGGCGGGGCCGCCGGCGGGCGTCTTCTTGGTCAGGTTGCCGGTCGTGTCGTACTGGTAGGCATCCGCCCCGGTTGCTCCTCCGGTGGCGGTGACGGTGCGGACGGCGTGCGGCTGGGCGGCGCCGACGGTGGTGGGGTAGCTGTACGCCCGCGTGGTGTCGGCGGTGACGGGGCCGGCCTTGTGCTGGGTCTCGGTGGCCCGGTCCCCGCTGTCGGTGAAGGTCCAGCTGGTCCAGTAGGGATCGGTGGTCCCCAGCTTCGGGGTGCCGGTGCCGTTGACGGGCTTGGTGGCGCAGCCGTCGCCCGTGGTCCAGGCCTCGCTGAGGCGGCGCGCCCAGTCGTAGGCGAAGCACTGGTCGTCGACGACCGTGCCGTCGCTCTGGTCGTCGCGGACCCGGGTGAGGTTTCCGACGGTGTCGTAGGAGTACTTGATGTTCGACAGAGTCTTCGGGCCGGCGGCCTGGCGGTCGGTGATCGAGGTGGTCAGGCGCTGGGTGACGAGGTCGTAGCCGAGGGTCTGGGTGACGAGGGTGCCGAGGTTGCCGAGCTGGGCCTGGGCGAGCTGGCCGAACGGGGTGTACGTAGCGCCGCGCAGGTATGCCTGGTTCAGGGTGCTGTCGACGATGGAGAGCTGGTCCTGCACGTAGTGGTCGGTGACCGTTTCCGCGGGCAGGGCGGTGGTGGCGTTGGTGTTGGTGGTGCTGTAGGCGGTGGTCGCGGGCAGGCCGTTGACGGGGGTGGCGGTGGTGGCGACGGTGTAGGTGCCGGCGAGCTTCTCCTCCCCGGCCACGGAGGGCACCGTCACCTTGGTGCCGGTCGGCTTGCCTGCGGCGTCGTAGCCCGTGACTTCCGTCTTGTAGGCGGCGGCAGGGGTGACGGACGTGTCGTAGCGGACGGAGGTGGCCGGTAGTCCCTTGCCGCCGGTGACGTTGTCGTAGGTCCACTCGGCGAGCTTGGTGCCGGTGGTGGAGCCGAGGCGCAGGCTCGTCTTGCGGCCGAGTTCGTCGTACGTGGTGGCCAGGGTGGTGTGGCGGGCGTCGGTGACGGTCGCGACGCGGCCGTCGTCGCCGTAGACGGTGGTGCCGGCTCCCTTGTCGGGGTCGCTGGAGGCGATCTGGCGTCCGCGCAGGTCGTAGGTGTAGGTCCAGCTGTTGCGGCCGGAGGCGTCGGTGACCTTGGTGAGGTTGCCGACCGCGTCGTAGGTGTAGTGGGTTGCTTCGTAGTGGTCGGCGGACGCGCCGATGGCCGGGGTGCGGTCCTTGTACTCGCGTCGCTCGATCGTCCGGCCGCGGATGTCGTTGACGGCGAGTTCAGCCGTGCCGCCCGCCGGAGGCAGTGTGGCCGTCCAGGTGTCGCCGTAGGTGGTGGTGGTGCGCCACTTCTCCACATTCAGGGAGAGGGTCACCGCGGCCGTGGGGCGGCCCCGGCCGTCGTACTCGGTGACCGCCGAGGCGGGTATCTGGTTGGGCGTGACGCTGAGCAGCTTCGTGGAGACCGGCTGGTCGTTGTAGAACGGCGCGTCGGTCTGGAAGGCGCGGCCGTGGGTGTCGTAGAAGGTGTCGGTGACGGTACGGCCGGTCACGCCCACTGCGTCGGTCTGGGTCTGGCGTTCTCGCAGCAGGGAGTCGTAGAGGGTGACGGAGGTGCCCCAGGTGCCGTCTTCCCGGCGCTGCTTGCTCGTCACGGCCGACGGCGCGGTCGCGGAGATGGCGTAGGTGAAGGTGGCGTTGGGGTCGTCGGTGGTGGCCCGGCCCGCGCTCCATGCGCTGGTCAGGCGGCCCAGGCTGTCGTACTGGCTGGTCGCCGTGCGCCCGTTCGCGTCCGTGGTGGTGAGAGTCAGACCGCGCAGTCCGTCGAAGCTGGTGGTGGATGCCTGCTTCTTGACGTTGGTGACGGTGACGGTGGTGGGCTGCGCGCCGGTGGCCGGCGTGTAGGCGGTGGTGACCGGCTGGTCGTCCTGGCCCTTGCTCGTGGTCACACGGCCGTACTGGTCGTAGGAGGCCTGGCTGGTCGTCTCCCAGAGCAGCGAGCCGTCGGTGTTGAGCTTCGACGCCTGTTCGGTCTTGGTGACGTTCACCAGACCGGCCTTGGGCGCGGTTCCGGGTGCCTGGCCGTCGTAGGAGGTGCGGGAGGAGCCGGTGATCGCGGTGTTGAGAATCCCGCCGTCGCAGCGCGAGTAGGTGACCGTCACTGTTTCGCTGGGATAGGCGATCAGCCAGTTGGTCTCGTCGGGGGTGACGTAGGTGGTGCGGGTGCACACCGGTTGGACGCCGTGGCCGCTGTCGCCGCTGTCGCCCTGGGAGGTGACCAGGCCGTAGACCGGGTCGTAGGTGCGGGTGGTGGTCAGGGTGCGCCACGTCGTGCCGTCGTCGAGGAGCGTGGAGGCCTTCTCGGTGGCCGTGCCGGAGAGGTGGGCGACGGCGTCGGGCAGGGCAGGCCCGGCTGTTCCCGGTTTGTCGGGGTCGGTGATCCCGGTGATGCGCTGGGTGGCGGTGGCGTCGGATTCCCAGGGGACGTAGGTGGTCTTGGCTACGACCTTGCCGTCGGTGCCGTCCTTGTCGTAGGTACGGGTCTCGGCTGTCCGGCCGGCGAAGTCGTTGCGGTCGGTGATCCCGTTGACCTTGGGCACGTTTCTGGCGCTGCCGTCGGCGAGGGTGTCGCCCGCCATGCCGAGGAAGTAGCTGGTCTCGGTCTTGGTGCGGTTGGTCGTGCCCGTGAGCGTGCGGACGGTGCCGTATCCGCGGAAGTCGCTCCAGCTGCGGTGCTTGTCGAGCGTGAACTCGCCTTCGTCACGCCGCCAGTTGGGACCGTCGGCGTACTCGTAGGTCGTTGTCTTCGAGGGCGACCCGGAGCCTGCGGTGGTGTCGTCCTCGATCACCTGGGTGACCACGTACTTGTGGAACCAGTCCTTGACCGGGTCGACGGCGCCGTCCGGTGTCCACCAGGACGGGTAGCAGCGCTTGGTGTTCTTGTCCGGGGCGGGCAGGTTGCTCGTGGTGCACTCGGTGGGGCTGTAGGTGACCAGCGTGTCGGCGCCGGTCTCATTGGTGATGCGGTTGATGCGGTACTTGTTCAGCGGCGGCCGGCCCTCGGTGGAGTCGACCCGGTTGGCCATCAGGGTGTGGCCGAAGGTGATGGCCGGTGTGGACAGGTCTGCCAGGTCGCCGGCTTTGGCGGTGTGCTGGACCGAGTCCAGCCACAGAGTGGAAGTGGAGACGTCACCGGTGCCGGGGTAGGACTGGGAGAGGGTCCAGGTGTCGACGGGCTGCATCGTGCTGCCCTGCAGGGCGAAGGTGTTGACCGCTTTCAGGCGCTTGCGCGACCAGAACGTAGGAGCGGCCTCCAGGCACTGCTTGCCGGCCTTGCAGTCCAGATCGACCGGTACGTCCGGCCAGTTGGCGGCGTGGTCCTTGTCGAAGGTGCAGTCGGACAGGCACCGGTCCGCCACATCGAACTTCACCTGGCCGGCCGGGTTGGCGGTGGTGAGGGCCTCGCCCGCGCGCAGGCCGTAGTCGATGCGGGTCAGGTAGCCGCCGCGGGTGTAGGCGACCGGATCGTCGATCTTGTTGTTCTGCGCGTAGTAGCCGGCCTCCTTGGCGTAGTACAGGGCCATGGCGTCGTTGTGCGGGTCCACGACGTAGTCGAGGTTCCAGCGCCATCCCTGGACCTGCACGGAGGACGCGAAGTCCGAACCGTGGCCGGGTTCACCGCTGTGGTTGCCGTAGACCGGGACGGTGAAGACGGAGTTCGTCTCGCTCTTGCCGCTGCTCCAGCCGGGCAGGCGGTTCTTCCCGAACCAGTACTGGGTGCCGTCGACCGTGGTGAGCTTCCAGTACTCGAAGTCCCGGTCGCCGTTCACATCGTTCGGGGCGGTGCCCTTGATCAGCTCGACGCGGGAGCCGTCGTCGTCAGCCGGCTTCCACACGTTCTTGCCTGCGTCCCACACCAGAGGCGTCGACCTGCCGTTCAGGGACATGGTCGCGTTCTGGGACTTCCAGCACAGATCACCGACCTTCTCGGTGTTGTTGCCGCCCTTCTTGTCGTTCTCGCACGGGGCGTAGGTCCGCTCGATGTATCCGGGCGAGTACTCCCATCCCTCGCCGATCCACGAGGTCTGGTTGTTGGTGGAGGAGGTCCGGCCGTCCACTGCCGAGGAGTTGTAGGAAAGCCCGACCTTCGGCTGCAGACCACCCGGCACAGACGGCACGGTGAAGGGGATGTTCCAGCCGAACCCGCCGGAGTTCCCGCCTGCCGACCACGATCCGGACGCGGTCAGCGAGGTCGCCTTGAACGACCCTTCCTCACCGGTCGCACCGGCCTCGGCGGCGAGCACCACCGTGCTCTGCGCGGAGGCCTTGCCGGATGCGAGGGAGGACGAGCCGGATGCCTTCTGGGCGGGGGGAAGGGCGACGGTCGCGGTCAGGGTGTGAGACTTCGCGTCGTTGTCCGTCGCCAGCGGCACGCCCTGGCGGCATTTCGCCGCCTTGGGCGTCGTCAGCGCACAGGCGGGGAGCTGTACCAGACGCAGACGTGAGGCCCAGTCCGCGCCGTATGCAGCGGTGATGCCCGTGTAGTCCACCTGGACGTCGGCCGCCCTCGTCGCGGCGGAGGCATCTGTGGGCCGGAGCGACAGCAACAGGCCCTCGACACCGACTCCTTGGGTGGTCTTACGGTCGGCGACCGTCACATGCAGACGATTCGGTGCTGTGCTGCCAGCGGTCCGGGTCGCTTTGCTGCTGCCCGAGACGGGGTGGGAGGGCCGGCCGACACGCACCGGAAGCGAGCCTGCTTGTACACGGCGGACACCGCTTTTCGCCTTCCCCCCCGCGGGGCCGGTGGGCAGTGACACGTCCGCTTCCCCCGCGGCAGGCCAGACGGCTTTCCCCGGTGGGCGCCAGACGTTCAGATCGGACTGCGAGCGCACCACCGTGCGGTGGGTGACCAGGTCCTTGCCCGGCACCGACACGGGCTTCGGCACGGCACGCGGCGAGAAGGGGGCAGCGGGCGCCGCCCAGCTCGGGGCTTCGAGCAACGTCACGCACAGGACCACGGCGAGCAGACCGGCCAAGGCGGTCGCAAGGCGGTGCGTCCGCAACAACCGATGAGCCGAAAACGGCATGCCAAAGCTGCGGCGGAACGCCACGGAAATCCCCACCCTCAGACCTGCTCGCTACAAAGATCAGTCACAGGAAAACCGATTAGGTGCCCCCTCCACAAGAGGAAAGGGAACGACTTTGAGACAGTCACCAGGAGACCCGTTGACCAAAGCAATCTTCATACCAACAACACATGTCAATGCCCCCTGACCAGGAGCAATGAAGGGCAAACGAGACACATCTTCACAAAAGGTAGGCATGTGGAGGAGATGTGAATACTTGTTCTGCTCGCCTGCGCTTAAACAGTGGGAGAGGTTTTAAGAACGAATGCATCTCAAATCGACTGCGGTTTTCGCGTACTCTCCGGGGCGTGCTTCCCGAAAGGAATCTGATGAAATATCCTCAGCCCATAGGGTGCGGGAGGAGGCGTCTGACAACGGCTCTCCTGGCCCTGTCGTTCTCGGCGGTGGCGGGCGTCGGCGTTCAGGCCTTCCCGGCCGCAGCCGCGGCCCCCGCGGTCGCGGAAGACGGTTCTCCGTCTGCGCCGGCGACCGCCTCCGAGAACAAGGCGGCCGGCCTCGCCGCGAAGACCGGGCAGCCGGTCGAGATCCTGGACCGGCGTGAGGAAGACGCCGAGACGTTCGCCAACCCCGACGGCACCACCACGCGCCGCCAGTACTCCACTCCCGTGTGGACCCGCTATGAAGGCGTGTGGAAAAAGGCCGACGCCACCATGGTCCGGCGGCCCGACGGCACGGTCGGCCCCGCCTCACCGACCTTCGGGATCACCTTCTCCGGAGGCGGCACCACCCCGCTCGCCTCCATGTCCAAAGACGACAAGCGACTATCCCTGTCCTGGCCCACAGCCCTGCCGCAACCCGTTCTGGAGGGCAACACCGCCCTGTACAAGTCGGTTCTGCCGGATGTCGACCTCAAGGTCATCGCAGACGTCGACGGGTTCGCCGAAGACCTGATCATCAACACCCCGCAAGCCGCTGCCGATCCCGCCGTGCAGAGCATCAAGCTCGGCATCAGCAGCGTGGGTGTCACCCTCGCCGACGACGGAACCGGCAGTCTGACCGCCACCGACGCGGACGGAAACGTCGTCTTCAGCGCCCTGCGCCCCAGAATGTGGGAGCAGCCGGCCACCACCTCGACGGCCGCGAAGAAAACGCTCGCCGCGTCGAGCGCCGCCGGGGACTACCCAGTTCCGCCCCCGTGGGCGTCGAGGTCTCCGGCAACACGCTGACCCTGACACCGGATCCCGCCCTGCTCGCCACCGCCGATCAGTTCCCGCTCGTGGTGGACCCACCGTTCTCCGGCGGCAAGCGCAAGAAATGGGCTGTGGTGTACTCCGCCACCCCCGGCGCCGACTACCCCAACGGCTCGGGGTGGAACTCCGACAACCCCAGTGACGAGCCACGGGTCGGGTTCAACGGCACAGGCCGGACGCGCTCGTTCTTCGCGATGGACACCAAGGGTCTGGCGGGCGCCGATATCCTCAAGACCACCTTCGCCGTCGTCGAAACCCACTCCTGGGGCTGTGACGCCTCGCTCGCCGGGCCGACCGAACTGTGGTCCACCGGCAGCATCGACACCACCCCCACCTGGGACAGCCAGCCGAGCTGGGCGGACAGACTCGACTCCGCCTCCTACGCCCACGGCAACCCCACCTACTGCCCCGGAACGCTCGGTCACGACTACCACTCGACAGCACTGACCGACTACGTCCAGAAGGCGGCCGACAACGGCTGGAGCGCACTCACCTTCGGCCTCCGTGCCGAAAGCAGCCACGAAGGTGATCACGACAGCTACAAGCGCTTCACCAACAACCCGGCCCTGGAGATCACCTACAACTTCAAGCCCACCGTCGACGACCACGACGCCTACGAGGGCACATGGAGCCCCGGCGGAGACGGCAACAAGCCGGTCCCCTGCAACGGGCTGATCGGCAACAGCGGCATCGCCCTCACCGCGAAGCTCACCGACAGGGACGGCGGGAAGGTCACCGGCGAGTTCTCCGTGGCCAATTCAGCGGGCACGACAGTAGCTACGGCCACTGACAAGGTCTCTACCGGCCAGACCGCCTCGGTCACCGTGCCAGCCTCCAAACTGACCAACGGCTCCTACACCTGGAAAGTCCGCGCCAAGGACGACGAGAACACCACCGGCAGCTACACCGCATCCTGCGGTTTCACCGTCGACCGCATCGGGCCGTCCGACGCCGTCAAGATCACCAACACCGACGGCACCCCGGCAGACGAGACCACCGACACCTACACCGCACGCAAGCCCCTCCAGTTGCAGCTCAACAACACCGCCAACGACCTTGCGGGCTTCTGCTGGAACACGGACCAGTACATCTCCGTCTCCAGCACCCGCTGCTCCAACGGCAACTGGGTCGACGTGGGCGCCGACCACCACAGTGCGCGCATCACCATCACCCCCAGCGGTACACCGAACAGCACCCTGCACGTCCTCGCCTACGACAAGGCCGGCAACCACTCCCCCTACGACCGGGCCAGCGACGCCGTCATCCTCAGCACCACCCCCTCCGACTTCGTCTACGCCCCCGGCCAGAAGCCCGGCACCGACGGCCTGGCACACACAGACCTCCCCGGTGACCTCACCGGTGACGGCCACACCGACATGATCGCCATCGACAACACCGGAAAACTCCGCCTCTACGCGGGCGACGGCACCGGCAAAGTCTCCCCCGCGGACATCGTCGGAACCGGCGGCTGGAGCAACGCCCTCATCGCCCACCGCGGCGACCTCCGCGGCTTCACCGGCCCAGGCACCGCACCGGACGGGTACGAGGACTTCGTGGTCCGCCTGAGCGACAACAAGCTCTACGTCTACGGCGGTGACGGACTCGGCCGACCCGCCTACGACACCAGAACCGAACTCGTCCACCCCAATATCGACAGCGCCCCCGACTGGCGTCGCATCCGGCAGATCGTCACGCCCGGTGACATCGACCAGAACAACACATCAGGCCACGAAAACGGCAACGACCTCATCACCGTCGAGTGCACCACAGACGCCTGCACCGACGCCCAGCTCTACCTGTACACCGGCAACACCATCGGCGGCGGTGGACAGGACCAGACCGAACCGTTCGACCTCAACAACCGCACCGTCATCGGCACACGCGGCTGGAAGGACTACACCAACCTCGCCCTCGGAGACCAGAACGGTGACGGCGTCCAGGACCTGATCGCCCGCAATCCCGACACCGGCGAACTCTTCCTCTACCCCGGCGAACTCTTCCTCTACCCTGGCCGCATCACCGACGGGACCTACTCCCTGGGCACACGCGTCCTGTACGGAACAAGCGGCTGGGACCGACGCCCGCACCTCGCCTCGCCGGGCAACGTCCAAGGAACCGTGACCACCGGCACCTACAGCGACCCCGACGCAGGCGCCGACATCACCTACCACCAGTACCAGCCCACCACCGGAGAAACCTACGGCGACGTCTGGGCGACCACACCCGCCGACCCGAACTACACCGTCAGCTACACCGACAGCAACGGCACCGAGCAGACCACCACATGCCCCACCGGCTGCCTGCTCTTCTACCCTGGCACAGCCACCACTCTGCGGAAACCGAAACTCGTGGGCACCAGCAGCTGGGACACCACCATCACCGGCGTCTTCTGACCCGGCGGCCCTCCGGTCGCAGTGATGGCGGCCGGAGGGGGCGGCAACGGTGCCGTGGGGCGGGGAGTGATCACGCGGGCGGTCACTCCCGGCCCGCGTCGCCTCCGAAGTCCACGTCCGCGGTGTCCACAGTTCCGCCCGTGCGGCCCGGGGCCGCCTGGCGGCTCCAGTACAGGTTGGTGTGGGCGATCACCTGTTCCACCGGCGGAGCGCCCCGGTCTGTCTTGTCCCAGGCGGTGTGCGCGTCACCGACAAGGATCGTGTCGTACCCGCGCACGAACGCGCCGTGCAGCGTGGAGCGGATGCAGGCATCGGTCTCCGCGCCCGCCACGATGAGCCGGCCGACGCCGAGGTCCGACAGCACGGCTTCCAGGGTGGTGTCCTCGAAGGAGTCGCCGTAGTTCTTGTGGATGAGGGGTTCGCCCTCGGCCGGCTTCAGCTCGGGGACGATCTGCCAGTCGTCACTGCCCTTCACCAGCCCGTCGTCGGAGTGCTGCACCCACACGACGGGTACGTCGGCCCTCCGGGCTCGCTCGACCAGGGTGGCGATGTTGGCGACGACCGCGTCACGGGCGTGCGCGCCGCCGACGACGTCGACCTGGACGTCGACGACTAGCAGCGCGGTACCGGGGCGGTTCGGGAGCGTCGTCATCGCTGCCCCGCTTCCGAGGGCCGGCCCACGAAGGGCTTACACCAGTTGCTCTCCAAAGCGGTCCTCCATCACGCGTCGGATCGGCGCCGCCGAGTCCTTGAAAGGGCGCGGCGGTCTGGAGGTGAGCGTAGTGGAGGCCCGTCATCGGCGTGGTGCGGATCGGCTGTTCACACCCACCGCAGACCGCGACTCGTCGGCGCCGACAGGTGGGGCAGCGCCATCACTGGCCCGCGCCGCCCCCGAAGTCCACGTCCGCGCTGTCCACGGTCCCGCCCTTGCGGCCCGGTGCCGCCTGGCGGCTCCAGTACAGGTTGGTGTGCGCGATCACCTGCTCCACCGGCGGAGCGCCCCAGCTCGTCAGGTCACCCGTGGTGTGGGCGTCGCCGACCAGGACCGTGTCGTACCCCCGCACGAACGCGCCGTGCAGCGTGGAGCGGATGCAGGCATCGGTCGCCACGCCGGTCACGAAGAGCCGGCCGACGCCGCGCTCCGCCAGCACGGTCTCCAGGGTGGTGCCCTCGAAAGAGTCGCCGTAGTTCTTGTGGACGAGGGGTTCCCCCTCCGCCGGCTTCAGCTCGGGGACGATCCGCCAGCCGTCGCTGCCCTTCACCAGCTCGTCGTCGGAGTGCTGCACCCACACGACCGGCACGTCGGCACTCCGGGCGCGCTCGACCAACGTGGCGATGTTGGCCACGACCGTGTCCCGAGCGTGCATCCCCTTCACGGCGTCCACCTGGACGTCGACGACGAGCAGCGCGGTACCGGGCCGGTTCGGGAGCGTGGTCATCGCTGCCCGGCCTCCGAGGCCCAGCCCACGAAGCTCGCGAACGCCCCGGGCCGGAAGGTGAGCACCGGCCCGGCGGCCACCTTCGAGTCGCGTACGGCGACGGTGGTGTGGGGGGTGTCGGCGACCTCTACGCAGTCGCCACCTTGGTCGCTGCTGTACGTGGACTTGCGCCAGGCCAGGGACCCGAGCGGCGCGCACTCCACGCAGTTGCCGCCCTGGTCTCCGCTGTAGCTGGACTTACGCCACTTGCTTCCCATAGCGGTCCTCCATCACGCTCCGGATCAGCGCCGCCGAGTCCCCGAGGGAGAGTGCGGCAGCCTGGAGGTGATCGTAACGGAGCGAACAGTCGTTGACAGTGTCCGGGTTGGCGGTCGGATGCCCGCTGCCATAGCTCTCCGTGTAGACGATCGTCGGATCGCTCGCGAAGCGATAGACATCGAATGAGCCTTGCAAACCCGCGTGTGCCCCGGACGAGAAGGGCAGGATCTGGACGTTGATCCGAGGGTTGCCCTCGAACGCCAACAGGTGTGCGAGTTGCTCTCGCATGACTTCCCGCCCACCGATCCGCTGGCACAGCGCGGCTTCGCCGAGCACCACCCAGAAAACCGGCGGCCGTTCCCTCTCGAAGATGCGCTGCCGAGCGAGCCGGACAGCTGTGCGGTCGTCGAGGTCGGTCTGGTCGAGTGCTCCGAGCACGGTACGCGCGTAAGTCCTCGTCTGAAGGAGACCCGGCACCATGTAGGGCTCGAAGGAGTAGATCTCCGTGGCCCTCCCCTGCAACTCCGCCACCTGCTGGAACCAAGCCGGAAGCTGGCTGCGCATCACCAGGATGACGAGCCGGGACAACGTCCCGCCCGTCCCCAGTGCCGCGTCCACCCGTTCGCTGAACTCCTGCGTCGGCAGCTTCCGGGCCGTCTCCACCTGTCCCACCAGCGACGCCGTGTAGTTGACGATCTCCCCCAACTGCCGTTGGGTCAGGCCCGCCGCCTCCCGCAGCCGCCGTAGCTCGTAGCCGTAGTAGTCGAGCGGCGAGGCGCCCGGGTCGAGGACATTGATGTTGGTCACGCACGGTCCCCTTTCCACGGGACGCCCACGGGCGGACCCGTTGTGTTCGTTCAGTGGCACAGCGTAGTGACGGCACGTCAGTCTCGTCCCGTGAACGACTACTTCCCCTCGGTACTGGCGGGTCCCCGCTCCGCCCAGTACCGCATGACCTTCACCGCCGGTGAGCATTCGGCGCGGCACATCCGCCGTATCGTCCGCTCGTACCTGGCCGAATGGGACCTTGCCGAGCTGGCCGACGCCGTGGAACTGGCCGTGACCGAGCTGGTCGCCAACGTCGTACGGCACGTCCCGGACCGCCGCTGCACGCTGCTGTTGCTGCGGCAGACGGCCGGGATCCGGGTGGAGGTCGCGGACAGCTCGCCCGAACTGCCCGCGACCCCGGTCGGCTTGTCACCGGACGCGGAGGGCGGGCGCGGTCTGCTGCTGATCGACGCGGTGGTGGACAAGTGGGGCGTGGAGCCGGATCGGGAGGGCGGCAAGACCGTGTGGTTCGAGTGTGGTCCCGCCGCCCTCCCGCCCCGCTCGACTCAGTAGCTGAACTGCTGGATCTGCGCGTCGTACGGGCCGAAGGTCCAGCCCGTCCGGGTCGCCGGGTCGAGCTGGACGGCGTTCTGCGTGCCGCCGTGGCCGGAGGCGAGGAAGCCGGTCAGGGTGCGGATCACCTGGCCGGTGGTGAGGTCGACGACGGCCAGTTGGCTGGTGGCGTTGTTGTCCGCGATCACCATCGCCTGGGAGCCGAAGAAGGCCTTGCCGACCGGGGTCGGGAAGGAGACGACGGCGATCTTGTGGGTGCCGTCCACGGCGAGTGCGAGCGGCTTGCCCCGGCGTACGGCGATCGAGTCGCCCGCGGTGCCGGTCTGCTCGTCGAGGGCGCCGAGGGTCGCCGTCGGCACGATGTTGACGCTGACCATCGTGGCGGACAGGTTGTACAGCGACCCGGCGCCGTCGGAGGCGATGCCGTGGCTGCACGCGGAGGTGGAGCCCGCCTTGGTGGCCGTGCGGGTGTCGAGGTCGACGCGGGCCACCGTGGCCAGGCCGAGGCAGTTGTAGGGGCCTGCGGGGCGGGCCAGGAAGACGTGTCCCGAGGCGTTGTCGACGGTGAGCAGGCCGTAGGAGCCGGGGGTGGTCCCGTCCGGGTCGGCCGGGACCGGTTCCGCGGCGATGCCGGTGGCGAGGTCGACGGGCAGGACGACGTCCTTGCCGGACCGGTGCAGGAGCAGGGCGCCCCGCCCGTGGACGGTGTCCACCCGGCCCATGACATAGGTGTCGTCGGGGGCGGACAGCACGGTCGTGCCGAGGAGTTGGTCCGTGGCGGTGTTCCAGGTCTCGACGCGTACGCCGGCGCCGGGCGCCGTGCGGTGCACGAGCAGGGTTCGGTCGGCGGTGGCGCCGAGGACCTCGTAGGAGGACTCGTCGGAGTGGTCGGCGGTGATGACGGCTCCGTACCGGCCGCTCGTCGTGGAGTAGTGCCGTACCTCGGTTCCGGAGTCGGTGGCCAGCGCGGCCACGGAGTGCTCGCCGGCCGCGGCGAAGCTCAGGACGCCCGCGCCGCCGGGGGCGAGTCCGTCGTCGTAGGTCAGCGTGGACTGCGGCGAGGCCTGGCCGACGACCTGCCCGCGCCCGTCCAGGGCGAGGACGCGGACGCCGTACACGTCCGAGCTGGTCAGGCCCAGTTGGCCCGCGTCCAGGCGGACCGTGCCCGAGCGGCCGGGCAGCGTGCGGTGCAGGACGGAGGGGGTGTTCACGCCGTCGTGGTCGAGCCGGGTGCCGTTGGCGTTGGTGAAGGTGTTGACGGCGCCGTAGAGAGTGGGGCCGGGGGCCGAGAACTCGACCTGGGCCGCGTGTGCCCCGTGGACGGCGGACACGTCGTAGCGCAGCGTGAGGGCGGAGGCGGCGCGGCTGACCTCGGCCGTGTGGCCTGTGGTGCCGTTCGCTCCGGTGAGGGTGGGGGCCGCCGGGCGGTCGGCGGCGGTGGCGCCGGTGACCCGGATCGGCGCGAACTCGCCGTAGACGGAGAGCCGGGGGTTGTCCTGGCCGAAGCCCGACTGGACGACGCCGACGCCGTAGAGGCCGCCGCCGCCCGCGAAGGCCTCGGCCGGGATGGTGACGGTGCCCTTCTTCTCGGTCAGCTCCTGGTTCCAGGCGGCGCTGAACACCGGGGCGAGGACCGGGTTCCAGTGGCCGACCGTGGAGACCACCAGGTGCGGCGAGGAGGTGTTCGCGACGCCGGTCAGGTCGTAGGAGACGGTGACGGACCTGCCCGCCGGGACGGTCGCCGGGGCCTTGGGGGCCGGGGCCTCGGTGAAGGTGCCGTCGCTGGGGCCGACGGTGAGGGTGCGGGTGGCGGTGGCGCGGGTGCGGCCGTCCTCCAGGACCCGGTAGGTGACGGTGACCTGGCGGTCGGTGGTGGCGGTGAGGGGCAGGCCCGCGGCGGCGAGGAGCTGGGCCGGGGTCAGCCGTATCGCCGGGGTGTGCGAGCGGAAGGTCTGCTTGCCCACGGTGAGCGCGTACGTGGCGTGCGGGCCGGCGCCGGTGACGTCACCGGCGATGGTGACCGGGCCGACGAGCCCCTCGCCGTCGCCGCCGGACGCCCGGTCGCCCAGGTCGATGCGGTCCTGGTCGGTGGTCTCCAGGAACGAGCCGCCGAGGCTGTCGCGGGTGACGCGGTGCGCGACGGACAGCCGGACGACGGCGGGAGCGCGGTGCCGCGAACTGCCTTTCCCGGTGGCCGCGTCATGCGTGTCGGTGCCGAGTACCTTCTGCACGGCCGCCGTGACGTCGATCTGCGGGCCCACGTGCAGGGTCCGGTCGATCTGCGGCGGGGTCGGGACGGGCCGGCCGGTCGTTTCGAGGACCTGGCGCACCGCGGCCGGGCTCAGCCGGTGCCCGGCGAGGCGGCCCGCCTGGAGCACCACGGCCGCCGCGGCGGCGATCTCGGGCGCGGAGGCGGAGGTGCCGCCGCTCAGTGACACGGCGACGTCGTGCGCGCCGCCACCGCCCGGGTGGGAGAAGGCGAGGATGTTGTCGCTGGGCGCCGAGAGGTCGACGCGGCTGCCGAAGCCGGAGGAGAAGGAGCCCTCGCCGCTGATCCGGGTCTCGGCGGTCGTCGCCGGTCCGTCGGTGCCGCCGGCGAGGATGTCGTCCAGGGTGGTGCCGCCCGCGGCGATCGCCCCGCTGTCGGGGACCCGGGTGGGCGTCGTGGACCGCGCGTCGTCGTCGATGTCTGTGGCCCGGCGGTCGTCGCGGGCCAGGTCGGTGGGGGTGCTGCCGCCGTCGGGGCCGACCGCGGCCGGGGTGTAGAGGCGGGTGCCGTCGTTGGAGGAGATGGACACGACGACGCCCTCGCGCACGATGGAGGCGACCACCGAGCGGATGTACGGGTCGTCCTCCAGGTAGCGGCCGGGGAAGCCCTCGGTGTCGGTGCCGAAGCCGAGGCTGGCCGTGATGACGTCGGGCCGGGGCTTTTGGTGGGCGGCGGCCAGCAGGGTGCCCGCGAGCTGGTCCATGGTCGGCTGCTCGGGCACGACCAGGCGGTAGCCGGCGCCCGGGGCGATGCCCAGCAGGTCGGTGTAGCCGCTGCCGGTGGCGCCGGGTCGCTGGCGGTCGTGGGCGAGCGGGGACATGACGCTGAAGTCCAGGAGGACTTCGCCGAGCGTGGCGTCCTGGCCCTTGGTGGCGGCGCCGCCATCGAGCCCGCCGGAGGCGCGGGCCACGTACGCCGGTATCAGCGGCATCGACGGGAGGTCGAGGTAGCGCTGCCCGTCCTTGAGCACCGTCGTCGGGCCGTTGGCCTTGACGTAGTCGTCGCCCGCGTCTGCCATCGCCTGGTCGGTGAGGTCTCCGATGGAGACGTTGGTGACGATCTCGCCCTGGCCGGGCTGCTGTCCGTGCCGTCCCTGGAGCAGCGCGAAGGCGCCGACGGCGTCGACTCCGCCCGCGTTGAGGAAGGCCTGTGCGGAGTTGGTGAGCGTGTCGTTGGCGGGGACGCCGGGGACGGGCGCTCCGGAGGTGCCGGCTCCGGCGGCGGGCGCTCCGGAGGTGCCGGCTCCGGGGGCGGGGGCTCCGGAGGTGCCGGCTCCGGCGGCGGGGGCTCCCGGGGTGCCGTTCGCGGTGGCCGTGCGGCCGGGGGCGCTCGCGTGTGCCGTCTTCGGGAACGCGCGCAGCGTCTGCGCGGGCAGCGCCTTGGCGCCCGTGTTCATGGTGTTCACGTAGCGGTCGGGCTCCGCGTGGGCGACGCCCGGGGTGCCCTGGAGCGCCCGCGCCACGGCCACCGAGTCCTGCCGGCCGGTGTGCAGCACGTAGGAGCGGGCGAGCGAGGAGTCCGCGTGCTGCGCGAGCGGTTGCAGTGAAGTGGCGTCCACACTGCGGAACTTGGTGTTCAGCGCGGCGCTGCTGGTGCGCGCGGTGCGGGCCGCGACCCGGGTGCCGGGCACGGCGGCGCCCGTCACGGTCGTGCCCTCGTCGAGGGTGACCAGGACGGTGCCGGGCACCACGCCCTGGCGTTGCTCCGGTGGTTCGGGGGGCGTTCGTTGCGTGCCGGTCAGGGCGAGCGGCGGACGCGCGGCGGGGGCTGCCGCCGGGTGGGTCGCGGCCTGTGCGGGCAGCGCGAGTCCGACGGAGGCGACGGTCAGCACCAGCGCGCAGGAGACGCGGACGGTACGGCGGCGGTGGCTGCCCGGGGGGTGGGCACGGGGCATGGGGCACCTTCCGGTGGAGGGAGGAACGCCCTGCGTACGGCGGGGCGTGGGGCCCCTCGGAAGATGTCAACCGGTGCGGAAGAGGCGCAAGATGAGGACGATGGCCTGATTCCGCCACGTGGCGGCCGGTGGCCAAGGACGACCGGAGCGGACATGGAACTTGACGTTGTCGGACTCACCGCGGAAACGGAACTGCTGTACACCACCCTGGTCGGACGGCCCCGCAGCACCGCCACCCAACTCGCCGCGAACTGCGGTCTGTCCGTGAGTGCGGTGGGACGGCTCCTGGCCGCGCTGGTCAGGGACGGGCTGGCGGTACGGTCGGCGGGCCGGCCGCCGCTGTTCACCGCCGCCGCGCCGGACGTCGCCGTCACCGCGCTCATCCAGGACCGCGAGCACCGCCTGGACGCGGCCCGTTCCCTGGTGCAGCGGCTCACCGAGACCCACCGGGAGGCGCGGCGCATCAACTCGCCGGACATCGCGGTGGAGTTGCTGAGCGACCGGGACGACGTCAGCGCGGCGGTCCGCCGCCTCTACGACGGCTCCCGGCGGCAGGTCCGCGCCTTCGACCGGCCGCCCTACATCGACCGGCCGGGCAGCAACCTGGAGCACCAGGTGCAGCGGCAGCGCACCGGCGTGACCCACCGGGTGATCTACGACCGGGCGGCGGTGGCCTGGCCCGGGCGGCTGCTCGACGACATCCTGCCGAGCCTCCGGAGCGGCGAACAGGCCCGGGTCCGCGCCGAGTTGCCGCTCAAGCTGCTGATCGCCGACGACCACACGGGGATCATCCCGCTCAGTCTCGCGCCCGGCGGCCACTCGGCGGCGTACCTGGTGCACCGCTCGCCGATGCTCTCCGCCCTGGAGGCCCTGTTCGAGGCCGAGTGGGAGCGGGCGGCGCCGCTGACCGACACGCCGCGCGCCGCCGAGCGTCCGGGCGGCCCGGACGCGGAGACCCGGGCACTGCTCGCGCTGCTCACCTCGGGCGCCACGGACGCGGCCATCGCCCGTACGCAGGGCTGGAGTCCGCGCACCACACAGCGCCGTATCCACCGGCTGATGGCCGCACTGGGCGCGGCCACCCGCTTCCAGGCCGCCGCGCTGGCCGCCCGCAGGGGGTGGCTGTGAGGCGGCGGGCCCGGGGGCAGGTCTCCGGGTCAGCGGCGGCGCAGCGAGGCGTCGAGCAGGGACGGCGGGGTGTCGAGCTTCTCGTGCGGGGCGAGGTCGGTGCCGGGGGCGACGATCTCGTCGACGGCGTCCAGGACGTCGGCGGGCAGCACCGTGTCCGCGGCGGCGAGCTGCGCGCGCAGGTGGTCCAGGGTGCGGGGGCCGATGAGGGCGCTGGTCACGGCGGGGTGGGCGGTCACGAAGCCGAGGGCGAGCTGGATCAGGGTCAGGCCGGCCTCGTCGCCGACCCGGGCGAGCCGTTCGACCGCGTCGAGGCGGGCCCGGTTGGCGGGGGCGGTCAGGTCGAAGCGGTCCGGCAGGAAGCCGGAGCGGTGGGTGGTGATGTCGCGGCCCGCCCGGACGGCGCCCGACAGCCAGCCGGAGGCCAGCGGGCTCCACACCAGCACGCCGAGTCCGTACTCCTCGGTGACGGGCAGGACGTGGGTCTCGATGCCGCGTTGGAGCAGGGAGTAGCTGGGCTGCTCGGTGACGTAGCGGCTCAGGTGGTGGGTACGGGCGGCCCACTGCGCCTGCACGATGCGGTGAGCGGGGAACGTGGACGAGCCGAAGTAGCGGATCTTTCCGGCGCGTTGCAGGTCGGTCAGGGCCGAAAGGGTCTCCTCGTCGCTGGTGGCCGGGTCCCAGCGGTGGAGCTGGTAGAGGTCCACGTGGTCGACGCCGAGGCGGCGCAGGCTGTCCTCCAGCGCGGTGACCAGCCAGCGGCGGGAGCCGCCGCGGTGGTTGCGCTCCTCGCTCATCGGCATGCCCGCCTTGGTGGCGAGCACGACGTCGTCGCGGCGGCCGGCGATCGCCTTGCCGACCATCTCCTCGCTCTCGCCGGCGCTGTACATGTCGGCGGTGTCGATGAGGTTGATCCCGGCTTCGAGCGCGGTGTCCACGAGGGCGGTTGCCTCGTCCTGGGTGGTGCGGCCGATCCGGCCGAAGTTCATGGCGCCGAGCGCGAGGGCGCTGACCTGTACTCCGGTACGGCCCAGGGTGCGGTACTGCATGAGCTGGTTCCTCCGCGGGTGGGATGGGGCGTGGGTGGCCGGGGGGCTGCCGTTCTGGCATCATGAAGAAACGGAACAACGCTCCGGTAAGCCCGCCAGGAAAGATACGGAACGCTGTTCCGGTTTGGCAACCCCGCAGGGAAGGACACGGCACGGTGAGCGACAGGGACGAGGGCACGGATACGAGTACGGGCGCGCGGGCCAAACGGTCGGACGCCCGGCGCAACGAGGAGACGCTGCTCGACGCCGCCGCCGCGGTCTTCGTCACCTCGGGCGTGGAGGCGCCGGTACGCGACATCGCGGCCAAGGCCGGCGTCGGCATGGGCACGATCTACCGGCACTTCCCCACCCGCGCGGACCTCGTCGTCGCCGTCTACCGGCACCAGGTCGAAGCGTGCGCCGAGGCGGGCCCCGCCCTGCTGGAGAGCAGCGGGAGCCCGCACGCCGCGCTGGGCCGGTGGATCGACCTCTTCGTCGACTTCCTGGTCACCAAGCACGGCCTCGCCGCGGCGCTCCAGTCCGACGACGCGGGGTTCGAGACGCTGCACGCCTACTTCCTCGACCGTCTCGTCCCCGTCTGCGGCGACCTGCTCCGGGCCGCGGCCGACGCCGGCGAGATCCAGGCCGGCCTGTCGGCCTACGAGATGATGCGCGGCGTCGGCAACCTCTGCATCGGCGCGGAGAACGACCCCCGCTACGACGCGCGCCGCCTGGCCCAGCTGCTGGTCAGGGGGCTACGCCGAGCGAGCTGAGGGGAGCTGGGCGACGGCGGGGCCCCTCTTCACCGCGTGCAGTGCCCGGCGCGGACGTAGACGATCACCTGGGCGCCGTGGACGCGGGTGCGGGCGCAGACCTCGAAGCGGCGGCGCAGAACGTCCCGCTTGACGGCCTCCCGCGGAAACGGGTCAAGGGGCTGTCCGGCCGGGTCGGCGAGGGCGATGACGCGGTCGGCCGCGAGGAGGCGCCGCCGGATCGTCCCGGCGGGCAGTTCGGTGCCCTCCAGCGTGCCCGAGGCCGCGGGCGGGGCGGCGAGGGCCAGGTCGTCCAGGCGGCCGTAGAGCGCGGGGCGGGACAGCAGCCACTCGCGACGCCGGGCGGGCATGAACAGGACGGCGTCCCCGGGGCGGGCCAGGCGCCCGACCGCGCGGGAGACGGCGACCGCGTCGTCCTTGCGGCTCTCGGGGGAGCGGACCGCCAGCGACCAGGGCAGCAGGACCGCCACCGCCGCCGCGGCCGACAGGCAGACCACCAGGGCGCGGGGCGCCGGGGCCGACCGGAGGCGTGCGGCGAGCGCACGGTCCAGGGCGGCGCCCGCCAGCAGGGCGGCGCCCGTCATGCCGTAGATCACGTACCGGTCGACGTACCAGGGCTTGACCAGGGACACCGTCATCAGGAGCCCGGCCGGGGCGACCGCGAGCCACAGCCCCAGCCACACGAGGAGCGGGCGCCGTCCGGCGTCACCGTCGTCGCCGCCCGTGTCACTCGTCGCGCAACCTGTTCCGCCCACGCCCCTCATGCCACCCGTGCCGCCCCGGCCCCTCATGCCATCGGTGCCGCCCATGGCACTCATGCCACCGCTGCCGTCCCGCGCCGTTCGCCGCAGCAGCAGCCCGGCCAGCAGGGCGCAGGCCACCGCGACGGCCGCGTACTGGAGCCACATGGCCGGGCTCGGGCGCCCCAGCCAGCCCAGTTGCCGCTCCGCCTGGCGGGCGCTCACGGCGGCCAGGGGCAGCAGGACGACGATGACGGCGGCCGACGCGACCGCCCAGCGGCGCCACACCCGGCGCGGCACCCGCAGCCGCCACAGCGTCAGGCCGTGGGCGGCGAGCGCGAGGACGGCGAACTCGTGCAGCCGGCAGGCGAGCGCCAGAGCCGCCGCGTACCCCGCCCACCAGCGGCGGCGCGTCGAGTCCAGGGCGCGCACGAAGAGGTACGTCGCCCAGGTGACCGCCGCCGTGACCAGCGCGTAGGACCGGCCCTCCTGCGCGTACTGCTGGGTCACCGGCAGCAGGACGAATACCAGGCCGGCCAGGACGCCGGTTCGGCGGCCCGCCAGCCGGGCGCCGATCACCCCGACGCCCGCCGCCGCCACCGCCGTCGCCAGCACCGAGGGCAGCCGCAGGGCCGTGAGGCCGCCGTCCCACAGCGCGAACACGGCGTGCATGAGGAGGTAGTAGAGGCCGTGCACGGCGTCGATGTGGCCCAGCAGGTGCCACAGCTCCCGCGTCGAACGGTGGGCCACCTGGTACGTGACCGACTCGTCGCGCCACATGCTGCCGTGCCGGCCGATCCCCCACAGTCCCACGGCCACGGCGGCCCCGGCGGGCACCACCGCCGGGGCCGCCGCCCGCGCCGTCCGGCGGCCCCCCTCGCGCGCCATGTCAGCGCACGACCGGTACGGGTCCGGTCTTCTCGGGGTCCGCCACCGGGTGGGGCGCCGCCACCGCGCGGGGGCCCGACAGCAGGTGGCTCAGGGCGAAGCCCGCGCAGACCACCGTGGCACCGCCCACGGCGTCGAGCACCCAGTGGTTGGCGGTGCCCACGATCGCGGACACCGTGAACAGCGGGTGCAGCAGGCCGAGGACCTTCATCCACCACTTCGGCGCGACGACGGCGATCACCAGGCCGCACCACAGGGACCAGCCGAAGTGCAGCGACGGCATCGCGGCGTACTGGTTGGTGAGCGCGGTCATCGCGCCGTAGTCCGGCTTGGCGAAGTCCTGCACGCCGTGCACCGTGTCGATGAAGCCGAAGCCCGGCATCAGCCGGGGCGGGGCCAGCGGGTAGAGCCAGAAGCCGAGCAGGCCGAACAGGGTGGCGAACCCGAGGGCCGTGCGCGCCCACCGGTAGTCCACCGGCCGCCGGACGTAGAGCACGGCGAGGACCGCCAGCGGCACGACGAAGTGGAACGTCTCGTAGTAGTAGCTGAGGAAGTGGTCCAGCCAGGGCAGGCGGACCATCGCGTGGTTGGCCCAGTGCTCGATGTCGATGTGCAGGGCGTGCTCGACGGAGTGGATCTGGTGGCCGTGGCGCTCGGCGGTGGCCCGGCCCCCGCGGGCGACCAGCCGCACCTGGGAGTAGGCGGCGTAGGTGATGCGGATCAGGAGGAGTTCCAGGAGCAGGTTCGGGCGGGTCAGGACCCGCCGCAGGAACGGCGCCACCGGGACGTGCCGGAAGCGGGCCGGGACCGGGTCCGCGTACCGGGTGGGGGCCGGGGTCCGGAAGTACTCCGAGGCGCGGGACAGGAACGGCACGAAGGTCGCCGCCGCCAGCGCGGCCACCAGGACCGCGCTGTCGCGCACCGGGTCCAGGACCGCCATGCCCGGCAGCATCGTCCTGGCCGGCAGCGTCATCACCAGGACCACGGCCACCGGCCACACGTACCGGTCGCAGGCGCGCCGTCCGGCCCGTCCGGCGACCGCGAGCAGCACCCACAGCAGCTGGTGCTGCCAGGCGGTGGGCGACACGGCGATCGCGGCGCAGCCGGTGACGGCGACCGCGAGCAGCAGCTGCCCGTCGTGGGCGTAGCGCACGGCCCGGCGCAGGGCGAGGACGGCGACGGCCGCGCCCAGGACCAGGAAGAGGCCGATCTCCAGCGGCCCGGCCAGGCCGAACCGCAGCAGCGCGCCGTGCAGGGACTGGTTGGCCGGGCCGTCGGCCCGGCCGCCCAGGCCCACGCTGGCGATGTGGTGGATCCAGTACGTGGCGGAGTCGTGCGGCATGGCCGCCCAGGCGAGCGCCGTGCCCACGGCGAAGGTGGCGCCGGTGGCGGCGGCGGCCCGTCTGCGTCCGGTGCACCACAGCAGGGGGACGAGCAGCAGCATCGTGGGCTGGAGGGCGGCGGCGAGACCGACGAGGAGCCCGCAGGTCCGCTGCCCGCGGACGACGAAGAGGCCGAGCAGCACCAGCAGGACCGGCAGGACGCCCATCTGCCCGAGCCAGAACGCGTTGCGCACCGGCAGCGACAGCATGAGCAGGCTGATCGCGACGGGGGCGGCCGGCAGGGAGGCGCGGCGCCCGGCCGGGCGGGGCAGCGCGCGGGCGGCGATAAGGCCGATGGCGACGACCAGCAGGAGCGTGCCGAAGATCCAGCCCCAGCCGAGGGCGTCCTCGGCGGCGTTCGTCAGCGGCTTGAGGACAAGACCACCGAAAGGAGTGCCGGTGAACCGGGTCGAGTCGTACAGCGACCCCTTGACGTCCAGGACGCCGCCGGGGCCGACCCAGGTCTCCAGGTCCGTCAGCCGCTCCCCGCGCGGGGTGGTGAGAACGGCGGCCACCTGCCGTATCGCCAGGACCCCGGCGATCAGCCAGAGGCCCAGGCGGGCCGCGCGCAGACGTGCCCCGACGGGTGCGGCGGCCGCCGCCGCACCCGAGAAGGCCGCCACCGGTCCGCCGCTGTGCTCCGCATCCGCCACGCCCCGTCGGCCTCCCGCCCCGTTGGTCCCGCCTGCCGTGCGCGGGCACTCTCTTCCGTCCCGGCTCTTCCGTCCCGGTCTTCGGTCCCGGTCTTCTGGCCCGGTTTTCTGTCCCGGTACGCACCCTATGAGGCGCGCGACTCCGAGGTAAAAGACGCCGTGCGT
Source organism: Streptomyces sp. NPDC021356 (assembly GCF_040641015.1). NCBI lineage: Bacteria > Bacillati > Actinomycetota > Actinomycetes > Kitasatosporales > Streptomycetaceae > Streptomyces > Streptomyces sp. NPDC021356. Next base: position 149,448 of record NZ_JBFACU010000009.1, read on the forward strand.
CCCGGTTTCGCCTGCCACCGGCGCGTCCGTTGGCCGAATGACGACGGGTGGGCGGTCCCGGGCCATGGATCGGGGCCGCAGAGCGCGACAAGGATCACAACGCGGGGCCGTGCGGAACGCTCGGCAGCGGGCATACGTACCTGCGTATCAGGCATTTAGATGCGCTGTGCATCGAAGTGTTCACGATACGTAGGGGGACCAAGCGGTCGTATGGTCGATTTCAGGCCCGCCGCATTGGTCGCTTTTCGGCCACGCAATGTGCGGCCGGTTCCGGCCGCAGCGCTTGCGGACGTACGACCGGGCCCGCGACCGTGCGGGCCGGCTTCGGTCCGTACCCCGTGCGGGCCGGCTTCGGTCCGTACCCCGTGCGGGCCGGCTTCGGTCCGTACCCCGTGCGGGCCGGCTTCGGTCCGTACCCGTGCGGGCCGGCTTCGGTTCGCGCTCGGCGCGGGCCGGTTCGACCCGCCGACAGCGCCGCCGCGTGGGTCGTGTCCCTGCCCCCGTCGAAAGGTAGGCGAGCGAAGCCTTGTCGGCTGCCACCCTCACCGCGCCCCGTTCCGTTTCCCTCACCAAGAACCGCTCCGACGCCACCGTCACCGACCCGGCACTCGTCCGGCGCGCCGTGAAGGCCGCCGCGCTGGGCAACGCGATGGAGTGGTTCGACTTCGGTGTCTACAGCTACATCGCGGTGACCCTGGGCAAGGTCTTCTTCCCGTCCGGCAATCCCACGGCCCAGCTGCTCTCCACCTTCGGCGCCTTCGCCGCGGCCTTCCTGGTCCGACCCCTCGGCGGCATGGTCTTCGGCCCGCTCGGCGACCGGATCGGCCGCCAGAAGGTGCTGGCCGTCACCATGATCATGATGGCCGCGGGCACCTTCGCCATCGGCCTGATCCCGTCGTACGCGACCATCGGCGTCGGCGCCCCGATCCTCCTGCTGGCCGCCCGGCTGGTGCAGGGCTTCTCCACCGGCGGCGAGTACGCGGGCGCCTCCACCTTCATCGCCGAGTACGCCCCCGACCGGCGGCGCGGCTTCCTCGGCAGCTGGCTGGAGTTCGGCACACTCGCCGGGTACATCGGCGGCGCCGGCCTGGTGACCCTGATGACGGCGTTCCTGTCCTCGGACGACCTGACGTCCTGGGGCTGGCGGATCCCGTTCCTGATCGCGGGCCCCATGGGCATCATCGGCCTGTACCTGCGGATGCGCCTGGAGGAGACCCCGGCGTTCGCCGCCGAGGTCGAGAAGGCCGAGGCCGGCCGCCCCAAGGTGCCGCTGCGCGAGATGGTCGCGAGCCAGTGGAAGACGCTGCTGCTGTGCATGGGCCTGGTGCTGGTCTTCAACGTGACCGACTACATGCTGCTGTCGTACATGCCGAGCTACCTGACCAGCCAGCTCAAGTACGACGAGACGCACGGCCTGCTGGTCGTGCTGGCCGTGATGGCGCTGATGATGATCGTCCAGCCGTTCGCCGGCGCCCTCACCGACCGGGTCGGCCGGCGCCCGGTGATCGCGGCGGGCTGCGTGGGCTTCCTGTTCCTGTCGATCCCGGCACTGGTGCTGATCCGCCAGGGCAGCCTGCTGGCGGTGGGCCTGGGCATGGCCGCGCTCGGCCTGCTCCTGGTCTGTTTCACCGCGGCGATGCCGTCCGCCCTGCCGGCGCTGTTCCCGACCCGGGTGCGCTACGGCTCGCTGTCGATCGGCTTCAACATCTCCGTGTCGCTGTTCGGCGGCACGACCCCGCTGGTGGTCACGGCCCTGATCGGCGCGACCGGCAACATGATGATGCCCGCCTACTACATGATGGCGGCCTCGCTGATCGGCGGCGTGGCGGTGTGGTTCATGAAGGAGTCGGCCGGACGCCCGCTGCCGGGCTCGCCGCCGGCGGTGGAGTCCTGAAGGCCCTGAGGGCGAGACTCTGACGACGAGGCTCTGACGGAAGGGGTGGACGCGGCGGTGCCGCGTCCACCCCTTCCGTCCGTTCGGATCCCCTTCCGTCCGTTCGGCTCCCCCTTCCGCACGTCCGGGCCCCTGCGCGCCCCCGAGCCGATCGGCGGAAATTCCCCGAAACTGTTCCCTGCGGTCACCGCGCCGGGGCTATATTCGTTAGCACCGCTAGTTAGCGCATCTAACTAGGCACACGAAAGGCATGGTGCATGAGCGACTCGCAGCTCTGGGACGACGTGGACGCCTACTTCACCGCCCTGCTCTCCCCGGAGGACGAATCCCTCCAGGCCGCGCAGCGCGACAGCGACACGGAGGGCCTGCCGCACATCAACGTCACGCCGAACCAGGGCAAGCTGCTGCACCTGCTCGCACGCGTCCAGGGCGCCCGCAACGTCCTGGAGATCGGCACCCTCGGCGGCTACAGCACCATCTGGCTCGCCCGCGCCCTCCCCGCCGACGGCCGCCTGGTCACCCTGGAGTACGACGCCCACCACGCCGACGTCGCCCGCCGCAACATCGCCCACGCGGGTCTCGACCGGATCGCCGAGGTGCGGGTGGGCCCGGCCCTGGAGTCGCTGCCCAAGCTCGCCGACGAGAACCCGCCCCCCTTCGACCTGGTCTTCGTCGACGCCGACAAGGTCAACAACCCGCACTACGTGGAGTGGGCGCTGCGCCTCACCCGCACCGGCAGTCTGATCATCCTGGACAACGTGGTGCGCGGCGGCCGGGTGACCGACGCGGCGAGCACCGATCCGAGCGTGCGCGGCACCCGGGCCGCCCTCGAACTCATCGCCGGGCATCCCCGCCTGGACGGCACCGCGATCCAGACGGTCGGCAGCAAGGGCTACGACGGCTTCGCGATCGCCCGCGTGCTGGACTAGGGTCTGCCGCTCCCCGTTCGGACCATGCGGGTCGGATTCACACGTCGTGGTAGAAGCCCACGTTCAGGCTGCGCGGGCTGGTGCGGTCGTGGACCACGATCTCGCCCGCGCCGCCCCGGGGCAGCGCCGCCGTCGCGCCGTAGGCGAGCGGCCGCGCGGCCGTGCCGATCGTCAGGCGGACCTCGGAGGACGGCTCGGGCCGCGAACCGCGCAACCAGGTGACCTGCCAGGATCCCTCCGGACCGCAGCGGAACTCCAGGTGGACCCGGGAGACGAACAGCCAGTCGTCGGGCGTCACCAGGCGGCACACGGCTCGATCCCGGCCGACGCGCAGCACGGCACCCGGGTCGCTGGGCGCGTCGGCCATCAGCATGCCGGCCGTGGCGCCCGCGTCCGTGCCGGAGACGGAGGCCATGGTGAGTTCGAGCACGTGCGCTCCTCGTGGTTCGGGGCGCGCCGGGCCGCAGCCTGTGCCGCGGGTCCGGCCGTGCGCGCCAACGCCTTTGGCGGAGCGCCCGGTTGACGCACCGCGGCGGCATGATAAATCGCCTGGGCGGGGCGCGTCCGGCACAATGTCCTCATGACCGAGCGAAAGCCACCGGGTGTGCCGTTCGAGTCGTGGGTCGAGAAGGAGATCCGTGACGCGCAGGGGCGCGGCGACTTCGACCGGCTGCCCGGGGCGGGCAAGCCCCTGCCGGACGACACCACGTACGACGAACTGTGGTGGGTCAAACGCAAGATGGCGCGCGAGGGCCTGTCCGTCCTGCCGCCGTCGCTCGCCCTGCGCAAGGAGGCCGAGGACGCGCTGGCGGCAGCGTACGCGGCGCCCTCGGAGCGCGTCGTGCGGAAGATCATCGCGGACATCAACACGAAGATCCTCGACATGATGCTCAAGCCACCGCCCGGCCCCCCGCTGGGCCTGAAGCGGTACGACGTGGAAGAGGTCGTCCGCGAGTGGCACGAGCGGCGCGGGCTGCGGGGCACCCGGACGGCGGGCGGACAGGGACGCGGATAACCGGTTGCGTGGCCCCCCGGCCCCACGCCGAGAATGTCCGCATGCCGCCCAGGACCGACGCCACGCCCCCGCTCCCGCGCCCGCCCACGTCTTCGGCCGGGGCCGCCTCCACCACCGCGGGGGCGAGCGCGTCCGGGGCCGCGTCCTGGACCGTGGCCCCCGAGCCGTACGACTCCCCCGTCGCCGTCGCGCTCTGGCGGGCGTACTACACCGAGGTCAGTGACCGCTGGTACCTGCTGCACGAGGGCCACCGCACCGACCCCGCCGAGCTGGAGCGCGAGATCGCCGCCCGCACCGGCTCCGAACTCGTCCCGCCCACCGGTCAGTTGCTGGTCGGCCGGTACGGCGGCCGGCCGGCGGGCACGGCGGGGGTACGGCTGCTGGACCCGGCCACCGCCGAACTGACCCGGGTCTTCCTGCACGAGCAGGTGCGTGGCCGGGGCGGTGCGGCGCTGCTGGTCGGCGCCGCCGAGGACGCGGCCCGTGCGCTCGGCGCCCGGCGGATGATCCTGGACACCCGCGGCGACCTGGTGGAGGCCCGCGCCCTGTACGCGCGGCTGGGCTACACGGAGACCGGACGGCACAACGACGACCCCTACGCCGAGCACTGGTACAGCAAGCCGCTCGCCTGAGCCCTGACACGCGTACCGGGACCTCTGCCGCGCCCTGACACGCGTACCGGGGCGTCTGCCGAGCCCTGACACGCCTACCGGGACCTCTGCCGAGCCCTGACACGCCTACCGGGGCGTCTGCCGAGCCCTGTCACGCGTACCGGGGCGTCTGCCGGGTGGCCGCCCGCTCCTCGTGCGGCCGTTCCGCGTCGGAGCCGCACAGCTCCCCGGTCAGTTCCCTCACCAGCTGCGCCAGGTCGGTCGGCCGGTCGGGGCCCCACCAGTCGCCGAGCAGGTCGGCGAGCGACTCCTCCCGGGCCCGCGCCAGCCGTTCGGCGACCTCACGCCCCTGGCCGGTCAGGACGAGGTCCAGACCGAGCCGTTCGGCCAGGTGCCGTTCCTCGACCTGGCGGGCCGCCTCCAGGATCACCGTCAGGGGGACGGGCACCCGCTCGGCCAGCAGGGCGGGCTCGACCCAGCCGTACCGGTTGATCCGCAGCACCAGCCAGCTCGTCGCGGGCAGCAGGTCGTACCCCGCCCGCGCGGTGATCGTCCGGTAGATCTCGCGCCGCCCCTCACGGGTGCCCAGCACGGACAGCGCCCGGCAGACCTCGTCGTACGAGGACCGTTCGACCGGGTTGGTGGCGAGGGTCTGCGTGCCGTCGGGGGCCGTGACGGAGCCGCGCAGCTTGTCCTCCTTCAGGAACCAGGCCAGGACGAAGGCGAGGAGGGCGACCGGAGCGGCGTAGAGGAAGACGTCGGTGATGGCGGAGGCGTACGCGTGCAGGGCGGCCGGGCGCAGGCCCGCCGGCAGGGCGGCGATGCCGCGCGGGTCCGATTTGAGGGTGGAGGCCGAGACGCCCGGCGGCAGGTGGGCGCCCCGGAAGGCGGTGGCGAGCTGGTCGGCGAGCCGGCTCGCGAAGACCGTGCCGAAGATGGCCACACCGAAGGAGGCGCCGATGGAACGGAAGAAGGTGGCGCCGGAGGTGGCGACGCCCAGGTCCTCGTAGCTGACGGCGTTCTGCACGATGAGGACGAGCACCTGCATGACGAGGCCGAGCCCCAGGCCGAAGACGAAGAAGCAGCCGCTCATCTCGGCGGTGGAGCTGTGCTCGTCGAGCCGGTGCAGCAGGAGCAGGCCGACCGTGGTGACGGCGGTGCCGGTGACGGGGAACACCTTCCAGCGGCCGGTGCGGCTCACGATCTGCCCGGAGCCGGTCGAGGCCAGCAGCATGCCGACCACCATCGGCAGCATGTGGACGCCGGACAGCGTCGGCGAGATGCCCCGCACCACCTGGAGGAACGTCGGCAGGTACGTCATCGCGCCGAACATCGCGAAGCCCACGACGAAGCTGATGACGGCGGAGAGCGTGAAGGTGCGGATGCGGAACAGCTTGAGCGGCAGGACCGGTTCCGCCGCCCGGTGCTCGACGGCCACGAAGGCGGCCACGAGGAGGACGCCCAGCACGGCGAGACCGATGATCTGCGGCGAGCCCCAGCCCCAGGTGGTGCCGCCCAGCGAGGCGACCAGGACCAGGCAGGTGGCGACCGACGCGATCAGCAGCGTGCCGAGGTAGTCGATGACGTGGTGCTGCGCCTTGCGCGGGATGCGCAGGGCGGTGGCGATCACGGCGAGGGCGACGACACCCACCGGCAGGTTGACGTAGAAGACCCAGCGCCAGCTCAGGTGCTGGGTGAAGATCCCGCCGAGCAGCGGCCCGAGCACACTCGTCGCGCCGAAGACCGCCCCGAACAGTCCCTGGTAGCGGCCGCGTTCATGCGGGGAGACGACATCGCCGACGATCGCCATCGACAGCACCATCAGCCCGCCGCCGCCCAGCCCCTGCACGGCACGGAAGGCGATCAGCTCGGGCATGTTCTGCGCCATCCCGCACAGCGCGGAGCCCACCAGGAAGATCACGATGGCGGTCTGGAACAGCTTCTTGCGCCCGTACTGGTCGCCGAGCTTGCCCCACAGCGGGGTCGCGGCGGTCGACGCCAGCAGATAGGCGGTGACCACCCAGGACAGGTGCTCCAGACCGCCGAGGTCGCTGACGATGGTGGGCAGCGCGGTGGACACGATCGTCTGATCCAGCGCGGCCAGCAGCATGCCGAGGAGCAGCGCGCCGATGGAGACGAGGACGTTGCCGGAGACGTGCTCGGACTCACCCGGCTCGGCACCGCGCGGGGACGGGGGCCGGGACGGCGGCGGGAAGTCGGATTCAGTGTCCGTCGGCGGCGGGGCGTCGGGGCCCGCACCCGTCGGCGGCGGGGAGCCGGGGCCCGCACCCGTCGGCGGCGGGGAGCCGGGTTCCGTACCCGTCGTCGTCGGCACACCGGGCGTCTCCGGCGTACCGGCCCTGCCCTGTCCATCCCCGGCCATGGAGACCTCCCGACGCTCTCGTGACATCTCCCATCGTCATCGGTGTGTCCCGTTATGGCCTGTCGAGTCCCCCCTTCGGGGCCGCCGTTCCGGGACTTAGGGGAGAAGGTGTGGAGAGGATCTGCATAATCCTTGGAGTCCGGACTGGGAGGGGACCGACGCGTGGAAGAGCCGAAGGGGCATGTCTGCCCGGAGTGCAATGCGCCCCGGAGCGCGGACGACTCCCCGTCGTGCGCCTGCGGGCAGCGAGCGGCCGACGCCCTGCGCGACGCGCGGACCGCGGAAGCGGCAGCGGCGGAGGACTTCGATCCGCTGCGGATACGGCCATACGTGGACTATGCGGACTACGGGGACTATGGGGACTACGACGGCTACGGGGACGGCAGGGGCGGCGGCGACGACGGCGGGGGCGGCGGGGGCCGGGGTGATGCCGGGGGTGGCGGTGTCGCCGAGGCCGCCCGCGCAGGCTCGGCGTCCGCGACGGCGACGGGCGTGGACACGGGTACCGGCGCGGGCCCAGGCCCAGGCGTAGGCGCGGGCACAGACGGGGGCGTCGGCGCGGGCGGGGGCGTCGGCGCGGGCGCGGGCGCGGGCGGGGGCACAGACCGGGACGCGGAAACCCGGCAGTGGCCCGCTCCCGCGGCCGGCCCGGGGGCGGAGGCGCCGACGCGGCCCGTACCGGCCGTGGAGGCCACGATGCCGCTGCGTACGATCGCGCTGCCCACGCCGCTGACGTCACGGGCGGGCGAGCCCAGCGCATCCGACCTGAACCTGTTCGACTCGGGCGGCACCCGCAGCTTCGACGCCGTCGCCGCAGACGGAGAAGGCGGCGGAGGCAGAAGGGGCGGAGAAGGACAGGAGGGCGGCGCGGGCATGGACGCGGCGCCTGGTGGGGCCCGTCGCGGACGCCGCCGGCCCGCCGCCCTGCTCGCCGTCTCGGCGGCCGTGATCGCGCTCGCGGCGGCGTGCGCGTACGCAGGTGGACTGTTCTCTTACGAGTCCCCGGCCCGGGACGGCGCCGCCCAGGGGGTACGGGAGAGCATCCCCGACGCCCCGACGTCCGCCGCGCCCACGGCCCCGCCGACGAGCGCCGCGCCCGTGCCCTCCGCCACCGTGTCCATGTCGGCGAGCGCGTCGCCGTCCGCCACCGCGAACCCGTCCACGTCCCCCTCGCCCTCCTCGACGAGCGCCTCCCCGTCGCCGTCCGGGTCCCCGGGCGCCGCCGCGCCGGGGCTCGCGCCCACCGCCCCGGCCCAGACCACCCCCGCGTCCCCCCGGGCCACGCGGACGCCAGGGCCCCCCGCCACGCTGCGCCGGGGCGACCGCGGCCCCGAGGTGAGCGGACTGCAGGAGCGCCTGGCGCGGCTGTACCTCTACACCGGCCGGATCGACGGCTTCTACGACCAGCACGTGGAGGACTCGGTACGGACCTACCAGTGGGCCCGCGGCATCACATCGGACGGCCTCGGCGTCTACGGCCCGGCGACACGGGCGAGCCTGGAGGCGGAGACGTCGCACCGGTGAGACTCAGGACTCGTCAGACCTGGTGAGGCCGCGTCGGGCCCGGTCGGGCGCGGTGAGGCCTCGTCAGACCCAGTCAGGACTCGTCAGGCCTGGTCAGGACCGGTGGGGTGAGGGCGGAGCAGGGGAGGGTGAGACCGGGGGGCGGTGGATCTCCACCCCCGATTCCACCCGTGGGTCCAGGTGCCGCGGGCCTCTTCGCAGCAGTCTTGAGGGCATGACAGCGACCGAGTGGATCACCGACATCGCCCTCATCCTCGTCGTCTTCCGGCAACTGCGGGAAGACCGGCTCGACCTCAAGACCTTCCTGATCCCGCTGGGGATCGTGGCCTACGTCGCCTACTCCTACCTGGACGGCATCCCCACCGCGGGCAACGACCTGGTGCTGGTCGCGGTCCTGATGGGCGTGGGCGCCGCGCTCGGCATCGCGGGTGGCGTCTACACGCGGATACGGGCGGTCGACGGGCACCTCCTCATCAAGGCCGGGGCGGTGTCGGCGATCCTGTGGGTCGTGGGCATGGGGGCCCGGATGGGCTTCCAGATGTGGGTGGAGCACGGCGGCGGCGCCGACGACGTCGCCCGGTTCAGCGTCGCTCACCACATCACCGGGGACCAGGCGTGGGTGACGGCGTTCGTGCTGATGGCCCTCACCGAGGTGGTCACGCGGGTGGCCACGATCTACCTGCGCAGCAGGACCCGGGCGGTGCCCCGTCCCGTGCCCGTCCTCGACCGTGCTGCCTGACCGTGCAGTATCTTCTGCCCGTGACCGCGACTCCGAGCGCCCCGCCCCCGGGGGAGGCCGCGAACCAGGCCGCGACCCAGGCAGCGGACCAGGCAGTGGAACAGGCCGCGACCCGGGCGGTGGACCAGGCCGCGGCCCAGGCGGTGGACCAGGCGCCGGGCCCCCGACCCCTTCCCCTCCGGGACCCGCGACCGGTTCCCGGGCTGGACCCGCGACCGGTTCCGGGACAGGACCCGCGCGCTCAGTGGGTACTGACCCTCGCGGTCGTGGTCGCCGGGATCGTCACCGTGCGGCCCGTGGGCCTCAGCGGCCAAGGTCTGGCCGTCGCCCTGCTCCTCGTGGTCAGCTCCGCGGCACTGCTGGCCCGGCACCTGCCCGAGCACAGGGTCCCCCAGCGCTCCGCCCTCGTCTGGCTGACGCTCGGCGTCCTCGCGGCGGCGGCCCTGATCGGCGTCAGCCGCTCCGGAACGGGATATCTCTTCGCCTACTTCCTCGCCGGGCACCTCGGATACCGGCTCGACACCAGACCGGCCCTGGTGCTCGCGGCGGTGTGCAGCCTGCTCTGCGGCGCCGTCCTCTATGCCCGCCCCGGGCCGGGCTACCCCCTGCTGCCCTGGACGGTCGGTCTCACCGCCGGCGCGCCGGTCCTGATCGGCATCGTCAATCGCGGTCAGCGCCGGGCCGTCCGGGCGGCGATCGAGGCGGCCGAGTCGGCCGAACGCGCGGCGCGCGCCGAGGCGCGGACCGCCGCGCTGACCGAGCGCAGCCGGATCGCCCGGGACGTGCACGACGTCCTGGCGCACTCGCTGGCCGGGATCAACATGCAGCTGGAACTTGCCGACGCGCTGCTCGACACCGGTGACCTGGAGAAGGTCCGGGCGGCCAACGACAAGGCCCACGACCTGGTCAAGGAGAGCCTGAGGCAGGCGCAGTGGACCGTGCACGCGCTGCGCGAGGACTCGCTGCCCCTGCGGGAGAGCCTGGCCGCGATGCTCGCCTCGTCGGGCCACCGTGACGTTCTCACCGTCACAGGGACCGTCCGTGCGGTGCCGCCTCAGGTGACCCAGAACCTGCTGCGGATCGCCCAGGAGGCGCTGACCAACGCCGCCCGGCACGCGCCCGGAGGAGTGGTCGGCGTGGAGCTGGCGTACTCCGCCTCCTCGACCACACTGATGATCCGCAACGGCCCCGCCACCCGTGAGGGGAACTCCGGGGTCGGCAGCGGGATGGGACTGATCGGAATGCGCGAACGCGTCGCCCTGCTGGGCGGGACCGTCGCCGCGGGTCCGGTCACCGAGGGACCGCATCAGGGCGGCTGGCAGGTGGAGGCAGTGATCCCGGGATGAGTGAACCGATCGAGGAACCGCGGCGGTTGAGGGTGGTCGTCGCCGACGACCAGGCCGCCGTCCGGGAACCGCTCGCCGCGGTGCTCGCGCTGTCCGAGGACATCGAGGTCGTCGCGGCCGCCGCGAACGGGAGCGAGGTGCTGACCGCCGTGGCGGCCGGGCCGGTGGACGTGGTGCTGATGGACCTCAGGATGCCCGTGATGGACGGGACCGAGGCGACGCGCAGGCTGGGCGAGGCGTACCCGGACGTTGCGGTGGTCGTGCTGACGACCTTCGCCGACGACGACTCGATCCTCGGCGCGCTGGGCGCGGGAGCCCGCGGCTATCTGACCAAGAACGCGGGGCGCCTGGACATCACCCGGGCGATCCGGGCCGCTGCCGCCGGTCAGTCGGTGCTCGACCGCGAGGTCCAGGACCGGCTGCTGGCCACCGTCCGGACCAGGGCACCGGCGTCTGCGTCGGCGTCGGCGCCGCTCCGGGCCCTGCCCGACGACCTCACCCCCCGCGAACGCGAGGTGCTCACGCTGATCGGCCAGGGCCTGCCCAACCGGGGCATCGCCGAGAAGCTGTTCATCAGCGAGGCCACGGTCAAGACCCACATCAACAACCTGTTCGCCAAGGCGGGCATCCGCGACCGCGCGGACGCCGTCCGCCGCGCCATCGAGGCAGGCCTGGCCTGATCCTTCGTGGAGCTGGAGCCAGACCTGGCACGAACCTGCGTGGAGGCAGGCCTGGCCTGATCTCCCGTCGTGGCAGACCTGGCCTGATCCGCCGTCGAGGCAGGTCCCCGGTCCGGCCCACCGCCGAGGCGGGCCGGGGCCGACCTGGCCCGGGCCTCACCCCACGTGCAGGCGGACCGCCCCGTCCCCCACCGGCTCCACCCGGAGCCGCGTGAGGTCGCGCACCACCGCGTCGGGACCGTGGGCGGCGGCGCGCGGGCCGACGCCGATCACCCGCATCCCGGCGGCGCGTCCGGCGGCGATGCCCGCGCCGGAGTCCTCGAAGACCAGGCAGTCGGCGGGGGCGATGCCGAGTTCGGCGGCGCCCTTCAGGAAGCCCTCGGGGTCGGGCTTGCTCGCACCGACGGACTCGGCGGTGACGCGTACGTCCGGCAGAGGCAGGCCCGCGGCGGCCATCCGGGCCGTGGAAAGACCGACGTCCGCAGAGGTCACGAGGGCGTGCGGCAGTCCGCGCAGCGCGGCCAGGAACTCCGGCGCGCCGGGGACCGGCACCACGCCGTCCATGTCCGAGGTCTCCTCGGCGAGCATGCGGGCGTTCTCCGCGATGTTCTGCTCGGCGGGCCGGTCGGGCAGCAGCAGCGCCATCGAGGCGTGTCCCTGGCGGCCGTGGACCACCTTCATCACCTCGTCACCGTCCAGTCCGTGCCGGTCGGCCCAGCGCCGCCAGATGCGTTCGACGACGGCGTCGGAATTGACGAGGGTGCCGTCCATGTCCAGCAGGAAGGCTCGGGCGGTGAGCACGGCGGTGGCCGTCATCGGCAGCTCCAAGGCGCGCGGAGGGGCGTGGGGGTCGGGCCCCGGGTGACCCGCCGGGACGTTCCGGGGGGACAAGGCGGCCCCGCCCGCCGGTCAGGGTGAGCGGGCGGGAGCCACTTTGTTCCCTCACGGTACAAAACAAACCCGGCATCCCGCCACCGCCGACCGGATCCTTCACCCGGAGTTCAGCTCCGCACCCGGCGCCGGCACCGGCCGCCCGGCCACCCGCAGCGCGCGAGCACGGCCGCCATACGGCCGTGGTACCACCACGGTGCCACAGCCCGGCCGTCGTACGGCCGCGGTGCCCCGGCCGTCGTACGGCCGGGCCCCGCCCCTGGCCGCAACCTCGGGCCGGCACCTCGGGCCGGCACCTCTGGCCGCCGCCTCAGGCCACCGCCTCCCACAGGCTCCACACGCCGAGCGCGAGCATCAGCACGGCCGCGACCTTGGTGATCAGGTTCAGCGGGACGCGCCGCATCAGCGCCTTGCCGCCGACGATCCCGAGCCCTGCGACCGCCCACAGGGCCAGGACCGCGCCCAGGCCGACGGAGACGGGGTCGTCGTAGCGGGCGGCGAGGTTCGCCGTCATGATCTGGGTGAGGTCGCCGAACTCGGCGACCAGGATGAGCATGAAGCCGGTCCCGGCGACCCTCCAGAAGGACTGGTCCCCGGGCTGCCGGATCTCCTCGTCGTCGTCGCCCTTCTTCAGCAGCAGCACGGCCGCGCCGCCGAGGAACAGCACGCCCGTCAGCGCGTGCACGATCCGCTGCGGCAGGAGCGTGAGCACACTGCCCGCCGCCACGGCCAGCACCACGTGCAGCAGGAACGCGGCGGCGACACCCGCGAAGACGTAGGAGGCGCGGTAGCGGGTGCCGAGCACGAGTCCCGCCAGGGCCGTCTTGTCCGGCAGCTCGGCGAGGAAGACGACGCCGAAGACGAGCGCCAGGACGCTGAGACTGATCACTGTCCCTCAATCGGTCGGGGCCACCCCGCCGAGAGTGCTGCGACCTGTGCGACCAGAGCCTCGGCAGGGCAGCACACGGATGCACCCGTGCCGTACGCACGGGCGTGCACTGCTGTGCCGAAGGTCTCGCTGGCCGGTCCCCGGATCCTGTCCGAGGCCTGCCTCCGGGCGCCGGCTCAGTCCAGCTGAGCAGTATGTCGACGGTCCGGCGAAGAGCTACTCCCCTTCTGCGCCGTCCATCGTACGCGACCGGAAGTTCCGTCGCGGACCTTGTCATGTCATGCACGCGTCACTACCTTCTCACCGCACGCACACCTCCCCGCAACGCGACGCGGCGAGCATTCCCACGCTCGCGCCCACAACCCCCACCACGCAAGGGAGTTCACATGGCCCGCAGGTCCCGCAGGTCGTCCCGGCCCACGTTCTACGCGCGTCGACGACTGGGCATACTCACGGCCCTCACCGGCCTCCTCGCCACCGTCGCCCTCATCGACCCCCCGGCCGCCTCCGCCGCCCTCCCCACCCCGGTCAGTGCCGCCACCGCCCGCGGCTACCTCGCCTCCCTCACCGTCGCGGCCGAGAACCGCACCGGCTACAACCGCGACCTCTTCCCGCACTGGATCACCATCAGCGGCACCTGCAACACCCGCGAGACCGTCCTGAAGCGGGACGGCTCGAACGTCACCACCGACTCCTCCTGCGCCGCCAAGAGCGGCACGTGGTACTCCCCCTACGACGGCGCGACCTGGACCGCGGCCTCGGACCTGGACATCGACCACCTCGTGCCGCTGGCCGAGGCCTGGGACTCCGGGGCGGGCAAGTGGACCACCGCGCAGCGCCAGGCGTTCGCCAACGACCTCACCCGCCCGCAGCTCATCGCCGTCACCGACAACGTCAACCAGGCCAAGGGCGACCAGGACCCGGCCACCTGGGTGCCGTCCCGATCGGCGTACGTCTGCACCTACGTCCGCGCCTGGATCCAGGTGAAGTACTACTACGACCTCTCGGTCGACTCGGCGGAGAAGAGCGCCCTGCAGGGCTACCTCGCGAACTGCTGACGCGCCACCGCCCCCCGCCCCCTGCCCCGGCCCCACCGGAGCCCGCCTCTCCGCCCGCCCGCGGACCCTTCCCGCGCCCGCCCTCTTCCGCCGCGCACGCCCGCACGGGCCGCAGCCGGAGGAGGGCGGGCGCCGTTCGTCCGTGGCCGATCCGCGCCCCACGCGACGCCCTCCGCACATGGCCGATCCGAGCCATTGACGGGCCGCCTGCGCGCCGGGCCGCCCTGGTTCGGTCATGTGTTCGTCAAGTCGACGACCCCCGGCATTCCCGCCCACAGCGTCCGGCGCTGCCCCGGGCGCAGGCCGGGCCTGCCGGCCGGGCACACCCGGGGCCCGTAACGGAGTCCCGTTCGGCCCCCGGTGCGCCGGGTGGTCCACCAGGTGGCACACCCCGTTATCCGCCAGGTTGTCCACCCCGTGGATGGTTCGCGCACTTCGCCTAATCCACTGCGTACCGCAGCAAACGGAACCGGAGCGGCACCGCGAGCATGGCCAGATGTTGAACTTGCAAGTATAGATTAGGTCGACCTAACCTAGGTCACCCGTTCGGACCGTCCCCCGGCCGGCCCCCACCCCGGGCCGGCCCGACCGAAGGAGAACCCCCACATGACCGGCCTGACCGGACGTCTCAACTCCGCGCAGCCCTACGCCCTCGGCCTGTTCCGCATCGTCGTGGGACTGGTCTTCTTCTGCCACGGCGCCGCATCCCTGTTCGGCGTGCTCGGCGGCGCGGCGGGCACCCACGGCGGCACGCTCTCCGCCGGCACCTGGCCGGGCTGGTACGCGGCGGTGATCCAGCTGGTCGGGGGCGCCCTGGTCATGCTGGGCCTGGGCACCCGCGCCGCCGCGTTCATCGCCTCCGGCTCCATGGCCTTCGCCTACTTCGACGTCCACCAGAAGGCGGCGCTGTGGCCCATCGAGAACGGCGGCGAGATGCCCGTGCTGTTCTGCTGGTCCTTCCTGCTGCTGGTCTTCACCGGCTCCGGTGCGTTCGCCCTGGACGGACTGCTCGCCCGGCGCTCGGCGCAGCAGCGGCCCGCTGCCGAGCAGACCCCGGTGGCGGTCTGACGGACGGGCGTCGGGGCTGCCGGCCGAACCGGCAGCCCCGACGCCCACCCACCTGCCCTCGCGTCCACCTGCCCTGCCGCCCATCTGCCCTCCCGTTCGCCTGCCCTCCCGCCCATCTGTCTGCCCTCCCGTTCGCCTGCCTTCCCGCCCATCCGCCCTCCCGTTCGCCTGCCCTTCCGCCCTCCCGCAGGACCCGTACGAACACGTGAGCCCCCGGTGAACCCCCTGTCACACCCCGGGCGTACGCTGTATGGCTGTTCACAGACCGCCCCTGCCGCTCCCCCGCGACATCGCGGCGCACGGTCCGGTCCACGGGGGAGTTCAGGGAGTTCGCGGTGCTGGAGAGTGTGGCGAGGGTGGGGGCGCTCACCGGCACTCCGTGGATCTATGTCGCGGTGACCCTCTCGGTACTGCTGGACGTCTTCCTGCCGGTGCTGCCCAGCGGCGTGCTGATCGTGACGGCCGCCACGGCCGCCGCCGCCGGCACGGGGGCCGCGGCCGGGCGCGTCCCGCACGACGTGCCCGACACCCTCGCCCTGATCCTGTGCGCCGCCACCGCCTCGGTGCTCGGCGACCTCTTCGCCTACCGGCTGGCCCGGCGCGGCGGCGAACGCCTGGACCGGGCCATCGCCCGCTCCCGCAGGCTCAGCACCGCGCAGGAACGGCTCGGCGCGGCCCTGGCCCGCGGCGGCGGCGGTGCGCTGGTGGTCATCGCCCGGTTCGCCCCGGCCGGCCGCTCGGTCGTCTCCTTCAGCGCGGGTGCGACGCAGCGCCGGGTGCGTGAGTTCCTGCCCTGGTCCGCGCTGGCCGGCCTGTCCTGGGCCGCCTACAGCGTGGCCCTCGGCTACTTCGGCACCCGCTGGCTGGGTGCCGCCTGGCTCGCCACCGGTGTCTCGGTGGCGGCCCTGTTCGCGGCGGGCGCCGGGGCGGCGTACCTGATGCGCCGCACCCCGCGGCATCCGTAGACGTCGTAGGCCCGGCCACCGCCCTCGCCCGGTCGCGACCGCCACCCAGGCCCCCACCGCCCGGTCCACTCCCCCGGCCACCGCCCGATCCATCCCCCGGACGATCCACTGCGCCGACCGGTCCGCTCACCCGGCCGCCGCTCGCCGTGTGCCCTGGCCCCGCACCTCCAGCCCCGCGAGCAGTTCCTCCGTGGCCGCCGCGATCGTGTCGACCGCCTGGTCGAAGACCTCACGGTTGTGCGCGGCGGGCGCGCGGAACCCCGAGACCTTCCGTACGTACTGCAGCGCGGCGGCCCGGATCTCCTCGCGCGTCGCCTCCTCGGGCAGCACGGGCGGGCGCAGCGTCTTGATACTCCGGCACATGACTCCAGTCTCCCCGCTGTGGGCCTCCGCCGTGCGGCGAAGGGAGCGCGTCCGCCTGCCCGGGGCACCCACGTGCGCCCCGGGGTACCTCGCCGGGTCAGTCCGCCGGTGCCGTCAGGTCGAGGCGCCAGTCGTTCGACGTGATCCAGTTGCCCTTCGGGTACTCGAAGGAGACCGGGCCGAGCAGGGTGAAGCCGGCACGGCGGCAGACCCCGTTGGAGGCGGCGTGGTCCACGCTCGGGTAGGCGTGCAGATACCGGTGCGTCCCGGCGGCGCGCGCCTCGGCGACGAGAGCGGACGCCGCGCGCGCCGCCAGCCCCCGCCCCTGGAAGGCGGGCGATATCGCCCATCCGGTCTCCCAGACGGTCCCGCCCCGCCAGGCCCGCTCCCAGAAGCCGATCGCACCCACGGTGCGCCCGTCGGCCGCCGACACCGCGCGGTACATCCGCCCGGCCGGCAGGGCCAGGTAGCGCCGGTGGCGCTCGGCGAGCTTCTCCTCGCTCTCCGGGCCGCCCAGGTGCGCGGTCATCTCAGGGCTGTTGTGCAGCCGCAGCAGCCAGAAGTCCTCCTCGCCCCAGGGCTCCAGGTGTACCGTCACCGCGTCCGCCGACCCGTCCGTCTTCTCCATGTCGCCACCGTAGGGCAGGGGTCTGACAACGGGCGGCGACCGGCGGGTTCTTCGAACGCATGAACCCCCCGGATCAAGTCGCGACCCAAAATCGAACAGGCGTAGCATTGCGCCGTGGCTACGCCCTATGACTTTCCGAGTGACCTCCTCGCCGGCCAGGAGGAGCTGCATCAGGTCCGGGCCGAGCTGTCGGCCCTGCTCAGACGGCTGCCGTGGTCGGTCGAGCCGCTGGACGGGTTCAGCGACGACAGCGGCTGGCGCAAGGTGGAGCGCCCCGCCTCCCCCGGCTGGTCCGCCGACGAACAGGCAGAGGTGGAGAAGCTCCGCCGCCGCGAGCACGAACTGGCGGTCTTCGTCACCACCCACCGCCACTGGTCCCAGTTCGCCGGCTCCGACGCCGTCACCGCCCGCAGCCGCCTCAAGCGCGCCCACGAGAACGCCGGACCCGGGGGCGCGGACGGGGACAGCGACGGCGGCGCGTGATCCGGTGCCGCCGGCCCGGGGCGCACAACGGGTTTGCGGGGCAGTCCCCCTGGCAGGGTAGGCTGTCCACTCGTCCCGGGTGCGTAGCTCAGGGGTAGAGCGCCTGCCTTACAAGCAGGATGTCGGCGGTTCGAAACCGTCCGCGCCCACCGGTCGCGACACGCGAGCGAAGGCCCAGGTCCACGGGGTTGCCCCCAGGACCTGGGCCTTCGGCGTTCCCGGGGCGTACGGGGGGCGGGGACGGTGAACGGGGACGCCGGGCGACGTACCGGAAGGCGCGTCGCCGTACCGGAACGCACGGCGCCGCACGCACGGCGCCGCACCGTGACGCCCGGGGGTTTTCCCCACCCCCGATCCGCCAGTGCGCCGGATTCCGCGCCCTGCCCCCTCCCCGTACGGTCGACGGTGACCACAGCGGAAGACACCACCCGCGCCCACCCGCGCCCACACCAGCACCGGCACCCGCACTGCACCCGCACCCGCACCCGCACCCGCACCCGCACCCACCAGTTCGCACCGGCCCGTCCCAGGGGGAGACCGCCATGTCCCGTACCGTTCCCGTCCGTGCCGCCGCCCTCACCGGCGTCGTCGTGGCCCTGCTCGCCACGGCCACGGCGTGCGGCGGCTCCGCGACGGACGACAAGGACCCCGAGCACCGCTCCTTCGCCCTGCACGGCCGCACCCTGACCGTGGACTCCGACGACTCGGCGCTGGAGATCGTCGCCGCGGACGGCAACGCGGCGGGGACCGTGCGGGTCACGCGCTGGTTCAAGGGGCACGTGCTGGTGGGCGACGACCCTCATGTGAGCTGGTCGATGAAGGACGACCGGCTGGTGCTGCGCCTGAAGTGCTCGGGGATCGTGGCCGACTGCGACGCCAAGCACCGCATCGAGGTCCCGCGCGGCATCACCGTGAAGGTGGAGGACAAGGACGGCAGCGTGCGGGCCAGCGGTTTCGAGGACCCGCTGACCGTCCGCGCCACCGACGGCTCGGTGCACGTCACCGACTCCACGGGCCCGCTGGAACTGCGGACCCGCGACGGTTCCGTGCACGCCGATGTCTCCTCGCGCCGGGTGCGGGCCACCACCACCGACGGCTCGCTGCACCTCACCCTGGGCGCGGTGCCCGACCTGGTCGACGCGAGTTCCTCCGACGGTTCCGTCACCGTCGCCTTGCCCCGGGCCCCGTACCGGGTGACCACGAAGACCCGCGACGGCTCCACCCATGTGTCGGTCCCCCGCGACGCCACCAGCCCCCATGTCGTCTCCGCGCGGACCTCCGACGCGAGTATCACGGTGCGTACGGTGAACTGACCGGCCCGTGTGTTCGTCCCGCACAGGTGGGAGAATGATTCCACGCCGATTCATGGCGGGGCGGACGACGGCACGGGGAGAGGGATGTGACGGCCACACCGGCGGCACGGGCGACACCGGCCACTCCGGCTGCACCGACTGCTCCGGTGGCACCGGCTGCTCCGCCGGGACCGGTGCCGTCCCGGCGGACCGGACCGGCCACCCCCCGACAGCCGGGACCGACGGCGTCCCGGCGGACCGGACCGGCAGCGTCCCGCCGCCCGCGGGCCCCGCGCCGGCGGCCCGGCCCCGGGCCCGCCGGTGACGTCCTCGCCCTGGCGGCCCTGCCGCTGCTCGCCGTGCTCGCGCTGCCCGCCGCCTTCGCCGGCGGCGGCACCCGGCGCTGGTTCGGCGGCCGGGCCGAGAGCCAGCGGGCCGAGGCGCAGGCGGCGAAGGACGCGGCGGCCTCCGCCTTCTACGAACTGGACACCGCCCAGCGCGACCTGCGGATCTCGATGGAGACCATCACGGCCGTCGACGACTCGCCGGCCGCCCGCCGCGCGGTCGCCGACTTCGAGGCGCTCGGCCGGCGGATCGACGAGGCCAGCCGGCGCTACATCCAGGCGGTCGACGCGACCGATCTGGACCGGGACGACCTGGAGGCCTCCGCCGCCGCCCGGGCGCGCACCGACCTGACCGCCGCCAAGGACGAACTGCTGGACGTCAAGCGCGAGCTGGACCGTTTCAGCAGTGGTCTCGGACCGCTGCTCGGCAAGGCCGAGACCCAGCTGGCCCGGCTCGCGCCCGCCGTGGAGCGCGCCCGGCAGTCACTGCTGGCCGCCACCCACGCGCTGGACACGGTCCGCGCCGCCGGGCTCCGGGCGGACGACCTCGCCACCCGGCTGGCCGCGCTCGCCCCGGACCTGACGAAGCTGAACCAGGGCGCTGGGCAGCACGGGGTGCAGGCGACCCTGGAGCGGGCCGAGCGGGTCTCGCGGGAGGCGGAAGCCATCCGGGCCGAGGCCGGGCGGCTGCCCGAGAAGGCCGCCGAGGTCGACCACCGGCTGGTGTCGCTGCGCACCCGCGCGCAGGCGCTGACCACCCGCAGCGGCCAGGTGGAGCCGGTCCTCAGCGAGCTGCGGCGCCGGTTCACGGCCGCCTGCTGGCAGGACCTGCAGCACGTGCCGGAGCAGGCCGCCGAGAACGTCCGGCAGGCCGAGGCGAAGCTGAAGGAGGCGCAGGCCGCGCGGGACGCGCAGCGCTGGCCGGACGCGACCTCACTGCTGTCGACGGTGCGGGCGCTGCTGAACACCACCGACGAGGCGGTGTCGGCGGCCGGGGACCGGCTGACGCGGCTGAACTCCGTGCAGAAGGATCCGCAGGGCGAGATCGAGAAGACCCGGTTCGCGATCCGGGACGCGCAGCGGCTGGCGATGACGGGCCGTACGACACCGGATCCGCGGGACGCGCGTCCGCTGGACGAGGCGGTGGCCCGGCTGGAGCGGGCGGTCGGCGGCCTGGAGGGCCGCCATCCGGACTACTGGCACTTCCTGACGGAGACCGACGCGGTCCGGCGGGCGGTGGCCCGGGTGGTGGCGCGGATCCGCGAGGAGCGGGGAGCCGGTCACTGAGGGCAGGGCCCGCGGCGGCCCGGCCCCCGCTCCGTTAACGCACCGGCACCGCTCACGTGCGGTAGGCGTAGTAGTACGCGTTCGGGTACGACGCGATGAGGCTCGCCACCGACCTGTTGTAGGTGTTGGTGGAGTGGTACGACACGTACGGCACGCCCTGCGGACTGCGGTAGGTGACGATCATGGAGTGGTCCTTGGACCCGTCCCGGTTGAAGTCCATCTGCAGCACGTCACCGACGTCCATCTGGTAGACGTAGGGCAGGCTGGTGACCCGCTTGGAGGACAGGGCGAACCAGGAGAACTCGTTGACCCCGATGAACGAGTCCGACTGGATCTCGTTGTTGCCGAACCACTTGTGGAAGTCGGTCGTGTAGCCGGGGACGTGCTTCCAGCCGCCGGCCTTCAGGGACTGGCTGACGAAGTTGGTGCAGTCGCCGCCGGCACCCTGCCCGTTGAAGTTCGGGTAGTCCGGGTTGTAGTTGCTCCAGTACTTCTTCGCGTACGCCGCCATGGCGTTGTAGTCGTACGTGCCCGAAGTGAGGTTCTTCTTGTTGGCCGGCGTGCTCTTCGCCGTGGACGAGCGGGGCGCGTCCGGCGGGTTGCCGTCGTCGGCGGCCGTGGCGGGTTTCGCGGCCGGCGGGGCGGCGGGCTGGTTCACGGCCACGCCGTCGTCGGTGTCGCGGATGCCGGTGAGCTGCCAGTCGCCGTGCTTGTCGGCGTGGAACGACAGCTCGTGGTGGGCCTGGAAGCCGGTGTTCTTCGGCTCGTTGCCGCGGACCTTCTCGTAGGTCAGGGTCGTGCTCTCGGTGACCGCGACCTTGGCGTCGTGCCCCTTGACCCGGGTGGCGTCCAGCGTGACGGTGGTGCTGCCCGCGCTGTACTTCTCGCCCAGCTTCTCCAAGCGGTCCTTGCGGCCGCGCAGTTCGGACAGCGCGGAGTCCTCGTGGTGGGACTGCGTGCCGGACAGGCGGACCCTGCCGGAGAAGCGCGAGGACAGCCGGTCGTGGTGCCCCTTCTTCCCCTGCTTGCCGCCCGACGCGCCGTCGACCAGGGCCTGCGTGCGGTCGGTGAAGACCGCGTCCGCGAGCTTCTGGAAGGTGGCCTTGGTGGCCGCGTCCACCGTCGGGTCGTCGGTGACCGCCGCACCCGCGCTCCAGTTGGGCACCAGCACCACGCCGGCGACCACCGAGGCGGCAGCGGCGGTGACTATGGTGGCGCGGCGCCGCTTACGGCTCAGTTTTCTTGATTTCAATGATGTTCCCCTCTACGCCGGTACACCTACCGGGCGGTCGCATCTTCGCATGACACGCGCGCCGGATGTGAAGAGGGTGTGCACAAGTGCAACCAAGGGGTTACCGGCCTCACTTGACCACCGAGGACCAGTCGGGCGACTGCGCCGGGTCCAGGCCGCGCAGGGCCTGCAGCGTCTCGGGCTTCTGCACGTCCATCCAGTCCGCGAGTTCCTTGAACGAGACGCACTTGACGCCCTCTTTGGCGCACACGTTCTTGATGACCTGGTCGATGGACTTCATGTAGATGCTGCCGTTCCAGTCCTCGAAGTGGTTGCCTATGAAGAGCGGCGCGCGGCTGCCGTAGTAGGCCCGGTTGAAGCCGGCCATGTACGAGTCGACGGTCTGCTTCTCCCACTGCGGGTACTTGGCCGGGTCGCCCTTGGTCTCGCCGGCGGACTGGTTGTAGAGGAAGTTGAAGTCCATGGACAGGCCCTGGTACTTGCCGGACTCGTACGGGAGCATCTGGAGCGGGAAGTCCCAGATGCCGTTCTTCTTCGTGGGCCAGATCTGGAAGTCGCCGGGCGAGGAGGCGTCGTAGCGCCAGCCGTAGTCCTTGATGGCCTTGAGCAGGTTGGGCTGGCCCTCCAGGCAGGGCGCCCGGCCGCCGGTGACCTCCTTCTTGAAGTCGAAGGGCAGCGGCGCGATGTCCTTGAAGCCGGTGTTGGTCTTCCACTTCTCCACGAAGTCGTAGAACTGGTCGATCTCGCTCTTCCACTCCTTCACGCTCCAGTCGCCGCCGCCCTTGGTGCCGCAGAAGTGGCCGTTGAAGTGGGTGCCGATCTCGTTGCCCTGGTCGTAGGCGATGCGCAGTTGCTCCAGGGTGTCGCGGATGTGCTCGTCGGTGGCGTAGTCGATGGCGGCGTCACCGGGCTTGTGCATCGGCGGGTGGTAGAGGGTCTTCTTGCTCTTGGGCAGCAGGTAGATGCCCGTGAGGAAGAAGGTCATGTGGGCGTTGTACTCCTTGGCCAGCTCCCGGTAGTGCGAGAACAGGTGGTCGCTGCCCTCCAGGGCACCGTCCCAGGAGAACACGACGAACTGCGGCGGCTTCTCGCCCGGTTTGAGCGGTACGGGCTTCAACTCGCCCTTCTGCGGGCCGGTGTACGAGGTGGAGCCGTCGCCGAGCACCTTGACCTTGCCGTCCCACGCCGGCTCCTTGCTCGCCGTGGGCGAGGGGGCGGCGGGGCCCGGGCTCCTGGTCGCGCCGCCCTTCGCCCCGTCGGAGGCGGTCGGCGTGGTGGAGTCGGGGCGGGTCAGCGCGAGGAAGCCGGCCACCACGGAGGCGACGACCAGGAAAGCGGCCAGGGTGATGAAGTGCGGTCGGGAGGGGCGGCGGCGCGCAGGGGCCTTGCGACGGCGGCCGTGGGGCGGCTTCATGGGCGGCTCGAATCTGCGTGGGGAGGGCTGCGGGAGTGTGCTGCCGGCCCCGCCTCGACGGCGGGGCCCGGCAGGGGTCGGCGGCTCGCGGGTCAGACGTGGGCGCCGGGGCGTCGCACGGGTCAGCCGAGTGGCGTCATGGCACCCTCCCAGATGGTGTACGGAACGCTGCCGTCGGCCGTCGTGCCGATCCCCTTCAGCGGCAGCGGTTCGAGGCTCTTGGCCAGGTCCATGCGGTAGACGACGACCGCGGTCGTCACCTTGCTCGCGGTGCCCACGTACCAGGCGGCGGTGTCGTCCTCGGTCGTGCCGGCCTTGCCCGTGATCCTCGCCGAGGCGGGTGCCGCGGTGGGGTGGGCGGTGCGGAAGGCGTCGGCGAGCGCGTCGTCGACCTGCTGGGCCGTGCGGGTGCCGACCGCCTGCCCGGACAGCGGGCGGTCCACCGGCACGGTGGCGCCGTTGCGGGTGATGCGGAGCACCGAGTACGGCTCGGTGTGCACGCCCGCGGCGGCGAAGGTGGAGTAGCCGCTGGCCATGCGGATGGCGCTCGGCCGGGCGTTGCCCAGGGCGAGTGCGGGCACCTGCGGTCCCATGGTGGAGGACAGCAGGCCGGAGGCGACGGCGGTGTCCTTCACCTTGTCCAGGCCGGTGTCCATGCCGAGCTGCATGAACGGCGTGTTCACCGACTGCGCGAGCGCCTTGCGCAGGGTGATCGGGCCGTAGGACTTCTTGTCGTCGTTGTGGGCGGCGACCTTGCGGCCGCTGCGGTCCCAGTAGGGGCCCTCGGGCGTGCTGACGGGCACGCCGTCGTCGCCGTTGTAGACGCTCTCCGGGGAGATCTGCTGCCGGGGGGCGTCGCGCTGCTTGATGACACCGTGCTCCAGGCCGGCCGCGTAGACGAACGGCTGGAAGGCCGAACCGGCGGGGACGGTGGCCGCGTTGGACTCGTTGAAGCCCTGCTTGCGGTGGTCGGGGCCGCCGTAGACGGCGACGACCCGGCCGTCGGTGGCCACCGAGGCGGCGCCGTAGTGGGCGGTCTTCGCCGTTTTCGGGTCGCTCTCCCGGGCCTTCTTGCGGGCCTTGGTGACGACGTCGGTGAGCTGCGCCTCCCGCTTGCGGTCGAAGGTCGTGTAGATCTGGTAGCCGCCCAGGTCGAAGTCCTTGTCGGAGAGGTGCGCGGAGTCCTTGGCGTACTGCGACGCCAGTTCGACCAGGTAGTCGCTCTGCTGACCGGTGTCGGAGAGCGGGTTGCGCTTGAGCGGCTCGGGGAACGTCGTGTACTTGGCCCGCTCGTCCTTGGACAGCTTGCCTATCTTGACCATGCGATCCAGGGTCCACTTCCAGCGCTTGACGGCGCGGGCGTGGTTCGTCGGGCCGAGCGTGGGGTCGTACAGGCCCGCGCCCTTGAGCAGGGAGGCGAGGAAGGCGGCCTCGCTGGCGTTGAGTTGCCCGACGTCCTTGCCGTAGTAGGCCTGGGAGGCGCGCTGGATGCCGTAGGTGCCGCGGCCGAACCAGCTGGTGTTCAGGTAGCCCTCGAGGATCTTGTCCTTGCTCATCTTGTTGTCGAGCTTGAGGGCGATCATCGCCTCGGTGAACTTGCGGCTGACGGTCTGGTTCTGCGTCAGGTAGACGTTCTTGACGTACTGCTGGGTGATGGTCGAGCCGCCCTCGGTGTCACCTTTGCCGACCGTGCGCCACAGGGCGCGGGTGATGCCCTTGAAGGAGATGCCCGGGTCGCTGTAGAAGCTCTCGTTCTCGGCGGCGAGCACCGCCCAGCGGACGTCCTCCGGTATGTCCTTGAGCGGCATCGCCTGCCGCTGCACCCAGCCGGTGCGGGCCATGGGGGTGCCGTCGGACCAGAAGTAGACGTTGTCCTGCTGGGTGGCGTACGAGTTCAGATTCTCCGGGATGTCCGTGGCGGCGTAGGCGACGACCAGGAACAGGGTGGTCAGGCCGATGCCGGAGAAGGCGAGGCCGATCCACTGCCGCCAGGATGGCATCCAGCGGCGCCAGCCGGTCCGCCCGCGGCGCGGGTAGACCGGTTTCAGTTTCCGGGCGTAGGGCGCGATCACCGCCAGGAGGGGGGCCGTGCGCCGGGCGAGCGGGCCGGGCTGGGCAGCGGAGCGGCGCGCTTTGCGGCGGTCGGCCCGGCGGCCGGGCTCCTGAGCGGCGTCGGTCTTCCGGTCTGTGGCGGTCTTCCGGTCTGTGGCGGTCTTCCGGTCCGGGGCGGATTTCTGCCGGAACACGCGCAGTTGCATGGTCTCGTGCGGCTGCGGCTGCGGCTCGTCCGCTTCCTGCCGCTCGCGCGGCTGGTGCGGATCGCGCGACTCGTCGGGCTCGCCCGTCTCCTGCCGCTGGCCCCGCTGGCCCCGCTGGTCCTGCTGGCCCCGCTGGTCCTGCTGGTCCCGCTCATCCCGCTCGTGCCGGTCCGCCGGGCGCAGCCGTCCGGGCAGCCGTCGGCGCAGGGCGTCGACCTTCAACTGCATGGTCTCGTCGGGCCGTCGCGGGGCTGCGTCCGAGGCCTCCCCCGCCGCACGCTCCGACCGGCGCAGGGCGTCGACGTTGAGCTGCATGGTCTCGTCCGCGCGCGCACGCGTGCCGGCCCCGTCCCGGTCGGCGTCCACTGGGCGCCCCGGCTCGTCGCCCTCCGGTTCATCGCGTCCCTGCTCGGACCGCCCCTGTTCAGAGCGCCCTGGTTCCGCGCGCCCCTGCTCGGAGCGCCCCGGTTCACCGCGCCCTGATTCCGCGCGCCCCTGCTCGGACCGCCCCGGTTCAGAGCGCCCTGGTTCAGAGCGCCCCTGCTCGGAGCGCCCCGGTTCACCGCGCCCTGATTCCGCGCGCCCCTTCTCAGAGCGCACCGGTTCCGCGCGCCCCTGCTCGGAGCGCACTGATTCCGCGCGCCCCTGCTCGGAGCGGCGCTTCCCGGGTGGGCGGCCTTCCTCCGGAAGGCCCTCCCCCTGCCCTGACTCGGTCACGACTGCGTCTCCCTCCGCACCCCGTGTTGCTCGCGCGGGTCGACACAGCCGCCGCAACCGCGGCCGCCTGCCCCCTCACTCCCAGCCGCCTCGCGGCTCTCACGGCCAGATAAAATTATCAGCCGTCTTTTCAATTCCTCCGCATGAGAACGGGACAGAAGCGAACACACAAGAACCACCTAGGTTTGTGTCTCCGGTCACGCCCGCCGGGGCCTGTCCTAACCTGGACGCATGCCTCGCTACGAGTACCGCTGCCGCAGCTGCGGCGACACCTTCGAACTGAACCGTCCCATGGCGCAGTCCGCCGACCCGGCGACCTGCCCCGCCGGACACGACGACACCGTCAAGCTGCTGTCCACCGTCGCGGTGGGCGGCTCGGCGAGCGCGCCCCGGGCCCAGGGCGGGGGCGGCGGAGGCGGCTGCTGCGGCGGAGGCTGCTGCGGCTGACGCGGCGCCCGGCGCGCGCGAGCCCCGGGCCCGCGCGCGCCCCGCGTCACTCCGGCGCCCCGGCCGCCGCGAGGAACTCCCGGACGATCCGCTCCCCGGCCAGCACCCCGCGCTCCGGCAGCGCGCTGATGCCGGGGGCGGTCCAGCCCGTGTCCGCCAACTCCCCGTGCCCCGGCCGCCAGCCGCGGCCGACGGCCAGGAGCAGGTCGGCGTCGAGCAGTGAGTCGCCTGCCCCGAGCAGGAGTTCGGCTCCGGTGCGGCGGGCGATCTCGCGGACGGCGGCGCTCTTGGTGAGCGGCGCGGGGACGGCGTAGAGCTTGCGGCCCTGGAGCGAGACGGTCCAGCCGCGCTCCCGGGCCCACGCGGCCAGCTCCTTCACCCACTGCCCGGGGAGCAGTTCGCGCTCGACGACGAGGTAGGCGAACAGGTCCTCGGCGACCCGCTGCTTGCGCACCCACACCGGGTCGGCGGTCCGCAGCAGGTGCTCGCACACCTCCTCCAGCGGCGCGCACTCCTCGGCCAGCCGCCCGGTCACCCGCCGGTGCCAGTCGGCGTCGGACACGCCGTCGACCAGCAGGTGGCCGCCGTTGGCGCAGACCGCGTACGCGGGAACGGGGCCGGGCAGGCCGACGCGCAGGTACTGCTCGCGGGTACGGGTCGTGGCCGGCACGAACAGCGCCGCCTCGCCGAGATCGGTGAGCAGCCGCGCCGCCGTCTCCGTCATGAACGACAACGGCCTGCCCTCGTACACCTCCACGCACAGCAGCCGCGGAGCCCGCGCGTCCGGCATGGTCAGCGCCAGCGCCCCGGACGAGTAGATGAGCGTACGGTCGAGGTCGCTGGCCACCAGGACCGGCTTCACAGCGCGACCGCCTTCCCGTCGGCGCCGGTCGCCCCGCGCGTGTAGCGGGGGTGGATCAGCCCCACACAGGTGTACGGCAGTCCGGCCACCTCCTCGACGGGGACCCCGCGCTGCTCGGCCAGCAGCCGCACGTGGTCCAGGTCCGCCCCGGCCCCGGCCCGCGCCAGGATCTTCCACGGCACCCGGCGCAGCAGCACCCGCGTGGTCTCGCCGACGCCGGGCTTGACCAGGTTCACGTCGTGGATGCCGTACTCCTCGCTGATCCGCTCGACCGCCGTCCAGCCCGCCCAGGTCGGCGCGCGGTCACCGGCCAGCAGTTCCTTGACGCTCACCCCGACGGCGTCGGCGACCTCGGGGAAGCGGGCGGCGACGGTGTCGAGGAAGACGTTCGACAGGTCGGCGCCGGTCAGTTCGCGGTAGAACTTCGCGCCGTGGAAGTCGTGCGGGCCGACCAGGTCGGCGCGCAGCACCGTGCGCGATATGAGCCCGGAGACAGTGGAGTTGAGGCAGGCGGAGGGGATGAGGAAGTCCTCCCGGGTGCCGTACGTCCGCACGCAGGCGCCCGGGTCGGCGAGCACCGCGATCTCGGGGTCGAAGCCGGCGGCCCCGCCCTCCTGCTCGAACTGCCCGATCGCCTCGGCGAGTTCCCGGGTGATGGCGCCCTTGCCGGTCCAGCCGTCGACGAAGACGACGTCGGCCGGGTCGTGGTGGGCGGCCAGCCAGCGCAGCGCGTTGGCGTCGATGCCCCGGCCGCGCACGATCGAGACGGCGTAGTGCGGCAGTTCGAGGCCGTGCCGGAACGCGGCCCAGCGGCGCATCAGCACCCCGACGGGCGTTCCGGCGCGGGCGAGGGACACCACCACCGGGCGGGGCGAGCGCTCGGCGAGGACGAGTTCGGTCACCGCGCCGACGGCCCGGGCGATCCGGTCCGCCGAGGCGCCGAGGGCCGCGTGGAACAGCTCCTGGTACTGCGCGCTGGGCTGGTACTCCACCGGCAGGGACTCGGCGTAGTGGGCGCCGCCGCTCTGGATGGCCTCCTCGCGTTCCTCGGTCGGCGCCTCCAGGGTGACGTCCGAGAGGTCCTGGAGCAGCCAGCCGACCTCCTCGGGCGCGTACGAGGAGAAGGCGGGGCCGCGCAGGGGCTCGGGCAGCATGGGGGGACTTTCCTGACGGGGGGCGGGGACGTACGACGGCACGACCGCGAGCAGGACGTGCGGGGTGTGGGCGGCGAGGCGGGCCAGCAGGCCCTCAGGGGCGTGCAGGTGCGGGGTGTCGGCGGCCGAGTCGACGACGAGGAGGACGGCGTCGAATCCCGCGCCCGCCACGTTGTAGGCGTAGCGCTCGCCGGGGCCGTCGGCCGGGTCGTCGTGGGCGGGGAAGACCAGCCGGCTGCGGATCGCGTAGCCGGGGTCGTCCACGGCGAGGACGGGCGAGCGGGTGGTGGTGGAGGTGCGCACCTCGGCCCCGGTGATCCGCTCCAGCTCGCGGGCCAGCCGCAGCGGCGCGTACATCAGCTCCTCGCAGCCGAGGACCAGGACCCGGCGGGCGTGCGCGGGCAGCGCTTCGGCGAGCCGGGCCGCCATGCCGGGCAGGGCGCGCTCCAGCCGGTCGCGGTGAGCCGGGGTGAAGCCGTGCCGGCCGCCGTCCGGGAGGCCGGGGGGCCAGTGCAGGGCGACCCGGGCGACCCGGCCGCCGGTCCCCGGGGCGGGCTGCGTGGCGGGCTCCGGAGGGGCCGGTGCCGTCCTCTCGTACCGGGCGACCAGTTCCCGGCCCTTGTCCAGGACGCCCTCGGGGAGCCGGACCGTGCCCGAGGCGGCGGCGACCAGGTCGACACGGGCTCCGATGCCGCGGGCGAAGTCGTCGAGCCGGGCGGTGTCGGCCGGGGAGCGCATGTCCACCAGGGCGACCACGACGTACCGTTTGCGCGGGTGGCGGGCGTGCAGGTCGCGGATGGTGTTCAGGACGGTGCTGCCGGTGGAGAACTCGTCGTCCACCAGTACCAGCGGCCCGCTCGTGGCGAGCAGCGCGGGGTCCTCGGGCAGGAGCAGGTGCGAGGTCGCGTGCGAGTGGGACTCCTCGAAACCGCCTGCCGGTCGCACGCCGGGGACGGGCCGGCGCGTGGAGTGCAGGTACGGGACGGGTCCGAGTCCGTCGGCGACGCAGTGGCCGAGGCCGGTCGCGGTCTCCGCGTAGCCCAGGACGACGGCGGAGGCGGCCTCCCGCTCGCCGAGCAGGTCCCGCACGCGGCGGCCCAGGGCGAGCCCGTGGCCGTACACGACCGACGGCGACTGGGGTACGTGCTTGCCGAGGACGTGGGAGACCAGGAGGTGGGCCCGCTTGGGGTTGCGGCGCAGGGCGAGGCCCAGCAGGCCGGTGAGTTCGTCGCCGCCCACGAGTTCGACGCCGAGTCGCTCGGCGACCCAGGTACCGGACCAGATCCCGTCGTGCACTGCCTTGTTCATGCGTTCCTTGGGGTGAGTGGGCGGGCGGGTGAGGGGGCGTGCCGGGGCCGCCCGGAGAGCAGGGCGGCCGGGCGGTCAGGGGCCGGGCGCCGGAGTCGGCCGAGGGCGGGCGGCCAGACGGGCGGACGGAGGCGGCCGGTCAGGCGGGCGAGCGGCCGGGGGCGGCCGGTCAGGCGGGCGAGCGGCCGGGGCGGCCGGTCAGGCGGGGATCCCCGCGGCGAGCAGTTCCACGAAGCCCACGTCCTCCCTCGCGACCCCGAAGGCCTCGGCGCGCAGCAGGGTCCGCTCGGCCCAGGCGCGGTGCGGCTTCACCTCGTTCATCTTGTTGGTGTACGCCGACCTGAGCACTCCCCCGCCGCCGCGCTCGGGCCGCAGTATGTCCGCCGCGTCGCTGTACTCCTCGTGACTGACGACCGACAGCGCGTGCACGGGCAGCACGTGCGAGGGGTGGATGCAGGTCTTGCCGAGCAGCCCGTTGGCCTGGTCCAGGGAGATCTCCCGCAGCAGCCCGTCCATCGCATGCTCGATCAGTGTCTCGCGCAGCCCCGCCGCCTGCACCTCAAGGAAGGGGCTCTGCCGCAACTGCGGCTTGAACATGCGCTCCTGTGCCCGGAAGTACTCCCACACCGGGCCGGTCACGGTGAACCCGGTGCCGTCGGCGCGGCCCAGCATGTTGACCACATCGGCGATCACGGAGGCGACGACCTGGACGTCGTAGGCCGTCATGTCGGGGGCCCTGCGCAGCCCGTAGGACGAACAGAAGTCCGTCACGCCCAGGCGCAGGGCGAGGACCCGGTCGCGGTACTTGTCGACGGCGCGGAAGATTCCCTCCAGGGTCTCCACGCGGGTCTCCCTGTACAGCAGTTCGGGCGATTCCAGGACCGGCATCGCGAACAGCCGGCGCCCGCTCGCCGTCTCGGCCGCCTGCACCGCCTCCAGGAACGCCAGGCCGCGCTCGCCGGTGAACTTCGGCAGGACGAAGCCGGACAGCAGCCGGACCGACTCTCCCATGCGTCGCACCAGGTCGGGTATCTGCCCGGCGGCACGGACCCGGACGAACAGCAGCGGGAGCGGCGCGGCGCCGGGGAGCGCGGCCAGGGCGGCGAACTGCCGCACGAGGTTCGCCTCGCCCTCTTCCACCTCCGCGTCGTCGATCGAGTCCTCCAGACAAAGCACCATCGAGACCACACCGCGGGCGGCCTGCTTGACGATGTCGTCGGCGAGGTGCGGGCGGGTGGCCGGGCTGTAGAGCGTGGCGCCCAGGGCCGCGGCGAGCAGCCGGGCCGGGGCGTCGGCGCTGAACTCCTGCGGCTCCCGGTGGAAGAGGCGCTCCCGCACCTCAGGAGCGAGGTGCCCGAAATGACGCATGTAGCTCCCCTGTGGTGGCGCGCGGCGTGGAAAAGGTGGCCGGTAATAGTACGTACGAATCAGTGTCGGTGGTTCCCGGAGGGCATGAACTTCTGGTAACGGGGCGAGGGCGGACGTGCGGTGGCGCGAGCCGCGTTGTCGTGACCAGGACCGAGAAGGCAGGATGACGACATGACGCGCGCGATGCTGAAGGGATCGAACGTCCCGCTGGAAGCGGCCACGGTAAGGGCCGTGGTGCGCTGGACGCCGGGCCAGGAGGTCCCGGACGTCGACGCGTCGGCGCTGCTCCTCGGCCCCGGCGGCCGGGTCCGCTCCGACGAGGACTTCGTCTTCTACAACCAGCCACGGCATCCCTCCGGGAAGGTCTGGCGGCTGGGCAAGCGCCGGGCCGGCCAGGTGCTCACCGACACGATCCAGACGGACCTGCTCGGGGTGGAGCCCGAGGTGGGCCGGGTCCTGCTGATCGCCTCGGCGGACGGGGTCGCCTTCGACCGGGTGCGGGGGCTGAGCATCGCGCTGTACGACGCGGCGGTCGCCGAGGGTGAGCCGCTGGCCTCCTTCGACATCAAGCCCGAGACCGGTCAGGAGACCGCGCTGATCTGCGGGGAGCTGTACCGGCGGGGCGACGCGTGGAAGTTCCGGGCGCTGGGCGAGGGCTACACGAACGGATTGCAGGGCCTGGCGACCGACTACGGCATCTCGGTGGACGAAACGGAGGGGGCCGCGGGGAGCGGCGGGCTCGACCGGACGGACAGGACGGCGACCTCGGTGGCCCAGCCGCTGCCGCCCGAGCAGCCCCCTCACGCCTGGCCGCAGCAGCCGCAGACGCCTCCGGCGCCCCAGCCGGCCTACGGGTACCCGCAGCCGGCGTACGGCGCCGCGCCGCAGCCCACGGGGGCACCCCACGGGTACCCGCCCCCGGTGACGGCGGCCCCCGACCCGGACTTCCGCCTGCCCCCGCAGGGGCCGCAGTTCATCGGGCGGTGACCCGCCGGTGGACCGCGGCCCCGGCGCTCAGCCCGGCCGGGCGAGCGCCGCGAGCAGCCGGGCCATCCGCTCCAGCGCCTCGGTGTACGCGCGGTAGTCGCTCACCAGCCTCACGTCGTGCGCCCCTTGCGGGGTGATCGAGTCGAGGTCGTCCCGGAGTGTCTGCGCCTCCAGGGCCGGCGCGTCGGCGTCGGGCACCTCGGCGCCGATCCGGCCGTCCTACACCTGTGTCGCGTACCCCGCGACGTACCCGTCGAGGTCGAGCAGGCGTGAGTTCCAGTCGCGCAGCTTTTCCGCACGGGGGGTGGTCGGGGTACGGCAGGGCCCGGAAGGCCTCGAAGGCCGCGCGGAACCCGTCTGCTGCCTGCGTCATGCCACCCGCCCAGGCCCTGTCGTCGAATTCCCGCCTGCCTCGCGACGCCATGCACGCACTCTCGCCGCACCGGGCCCGGACCCGAGTACATCCGGTACGGGGGTCAGGACCCGGCACTCCCCCAAGCTCTTCGAGCAGGGGGGACCCCCGGAGCACGCGCCTGACGCCGCGCGGCCGCCCTCCGGGCAGACGACGGGAATTCGACGACAGGACCTAGCGGTCCGCCTTCGACTTGTAGCCGCGGCCCCACTGGAGGCCCCACCCGTAGAGCCGGTCCAGTTCCGACTGGAAGCCGTAGACGAACTTGACCTCGCGGCGGACGGTGAGTTCGCCCTTCACGTTCTCGATGAGGACGACCGCGCAGGAGCGGGCCTGGGGGTGGCGCTCGTCGAGGCCGATCTCGATGCGCGGGCCGTTGCTCGGGTAGAGCGTGACGACGGCGTGGGTACGGTCGAAGGCCGGTGTCTGGTCGTAGATGTAGACGAAGACCAGCAGCCGTTTGATGTCGTCGCGGTGGTCGAGGTTGACGTAGATCGTCTCACCGGAGGCGGAGCCGAACCGGTCGTCGCCACTGAGCTTGACGTACGGCGGCGCGTTCACGTCGCCGAGGAGGCCGCCGAGGGGCTGGACGACGCCCTTGGTGCCGTCGGCCAGCTCGTACAGGCAGCCGAGGTCGAGGTCGACGTTGACCATGGACTGGCTGTGCCCGAGCACCTCGGGCGGCTTCAGCGCCTTGAAGGGGTGGCGCAGCAGACTCTGCCGGACGGAGCCGCCGAGGTCCGAGGTGCGCATCCGCCAGTTCAGGTTGATCCGCAGGTTCCCGGTGGCCGCGCCCTGTTTGGTCAGCGACACCTGGCTGTGCCGTTTGGTCAGTTCGATCGCGTTGGACGCGGCGCTGCCCGAGTCGAACTCGGCCAGGCGTCCGCCCCGCAGACCGTCGAAGAAGCCCATCTCCCGCCCCCACCTCCACCGCGTTCACTCACCCCCGCACGCATGCCGCGGGGCGGCCGCAAGGGTCTCACCCGGCCCGACTCGCCGAGTGGTCCCGTCGGCCGCCCCGTTCAGAGCGTTCCCGTACCGGGTGGGGCGTCACACCCCGGACTCGACCTCGGTCCTGTCGCCCGGGCCCGCCGCTTTCCCCTCGGCCGCCTCCAGCGCCCGGTTGCGGCGCACGGAGGACCAGAAGGACCAGGCGATCAGGACGACGCCGACCAGGCCGGTGATCACCTCGTTGATCTCGTACTGGATGGTGACCATGAGGATCACGGCCAGCGCGCCGATCGCGTAGTGGGCGCCGTGCTCCAGGTAGACGTAGTCGTCGAGGGTGCCCTGGCGGACCAGGTAGACCGTGAGTGAACGCACGTACATGGCGCCGATGCCGAGGCCGAGGGCCATCAGGACGATGTCGTTGGTGATGGCGAAGGCGCCGATCACACCGTCGAAGGAGAAGGAGGCGTCCAGGACCTCCAGGTAGAGGAACATGAAGAAGGCGGCCTGGCCGGCCAGCTTGACCGCCGAGCGCTGCTTGCCGCTGCGGGCGGCCTCTTCCTCCTCCTCGTGCTCGCGCTCCTCCTCTTCCTCCAGCCGGTCCTCGAAGAAGCCGGACAGACCACCGACGATCATGTACGTGATCAGACCGGCGATGCCCGCGATCAGGACGGTCTGCGCCTTGTCGGCGTGTGCGCCGCCGTGCTGGTGGGCGTGGGTGGCGAAGGTGAAGGAGGTGATCAGCAGGACGATCAGGGAGATGCAGACCGACAGCATGTCGACCTTGCCGAGCTTGGCCAGGGGCCGCTCGATCCAGCGCAGCCACTGGATGTCCCGGTCCTCGAAGATGAAGTCGAGGAAGATCATCAGCAGGAACATGCCGCCGAAGGCGGCGATCGCCGGGTGGGCGTCGGTGACCAGCTGCTGGTACCGGGTCTTGTCGTCGAACGCCAGTTGGACGGCCTCGACGGGACCCATCTTGGCGGTGATGGCGACGATGACGACGGGGAACACCAGCCGCATGCCGAAGACGGCGATCAGCACGCCCACCGTGAGGAAGATCTTCTGCCAGAAGGCATTCATCTTCTTCAGGATCCCGGCGTTGACCACGGCGTTGTCGAAGGAGAGCGAGATCTCCAGGACCGCGAGGATCGCCACCACCCCGAAGGCGGTCCAGCCCCCGTAGAACACAGCCGCGATCAAGCCGAGCACGGTGATCGCGAACGACCAGCCGAAGGTTTTCAGAAGCACTGGCTACCCAATCCGTTGTGTACGGGTCTCCCCCGTCGCCGTACCCGGCTTTACGAAACGTTGACTCCGAAGTCTAGAGCGATGCCGCGCAGTCCGGACGCGTACCCCTGTCCTACGGCCCGGAACTTCCATTCGCCCTGGTAGCGGTAGAGCTCGCCGAAGATCATCGCCGTTTCGGTGGAGGCGTCCTCGCTCAGGTCGTAGCGCGCGAGTTCCTGACCGTCGGCCTGGTTGACCACGCGGATGAAGGCGTTGCTCACCTGTCCGAAGGTCTGGCCGCGCTCGTCGGCCATGTGGATCGAGACCGGGAAGACGATCTTCTCGCACTGGACCGGGACCCGGCCGAGGTCCACCAGGATCGACTCGTCGTCGCCCTCGCCCTCACCCGTGAGGTTGTCGCCGGTGTGCTCGACCGAGCCGTCGGGGCTGGTGAGCTGGTTGTAGAAGACGAACCACTCGTCGCCCAGCACCCGGTTGCCGGCGCCGCACAGCAGCGCGCTGGCGTCGAGGTCGAAGGGGGCTCCGGTGGTGGAGCGCGCGTCCCAGCCGAGTCCGACCATGACGTTGGTCAGGTTGGGTGCGGCCTTGGACAGGGAGACATTGCCTCCCTTGGCGAGCGTGACGCCCATGATGCTGGTCCTCCCCGTGAATGGTGCGTGTGTCGGTGTCCTGCGCGTCCGGCGCCGCGCGAGAACGCGCGGCGCCGGACGGTCGGGCTGCTGCGTCGCTCAGACGTTGACGCCGAAGTCCTGGGCGATGCCGCGCAGGCCCGAGGCGTACCCCTGGCCGATGGCGCGGAACTTCCACTCGGCGCCGTGCCGGTACAGCTCGCCGAAGACCATGGCGGTCTCGGTGGAGGCGTCCTCGCTCAGGTCGTACCTGGCGATCTCCGCGCCGCCGGCCTGGTTCACCACGCGGATGTAGGCGTTGCGGACCTGGCCGAAGGACTGCTGGCGGTTCTCGGCGTCGTAGATGGAGACCGGGAAGACGATCTTGTCGACGTCGGCCGGGACGCCCGCGAGGTCGACCTTGATGACCTCGTCGTCGCCCTCGCCCTCACCGGTGAGGTTGTCACCGGTGTGCTCGACCGAGCCGTCGGGGCTCTTGAGGTTGTTGAAGAAGACGAAGTTCTGGTCGTTGCCGACCTTGCCCGAGTTGTTCAGCAGCAGGGCGCTGGCGTCGAGGTCGAAGTCGGTGCCGGTCGTCGTCCGGGCGTCCCAGCCCAGGCCGACGAGGACCGCGGTCAGGCCCGGGGCCTCCTTCGAAAGCGAAACGTTGCCGCCCTTGCTGAGGCTGACTCCCACGAGTCCTCCATTGGTGTCCGGGGGCGGGGAGCCCCGTCGTGCATCGGATATGGGATCAACGTCTCGATCCTAGTGACGGGTTCCCGCACCACGCAGGCCCTGTGGCCGAAGATTCCCAGGTGTCGGGTCTCCCGAACCCCGGGGCGCGGCTCACAGGGTGTCGAGCGCCTTCACGTACTCGTTCAGGTCGCGCGCGTCCGGCAGCCCGTTGACCACGGTCCACCGCACGACGCCCTCCTTGTCGATGATGAAGGTCCCGCGCACGGCGCAGCCCTTGTCCTCGTCGAAGACGCCGTAGGCGCGCGAAGTGTTGCCGTGCGGCCAGAAATCGCTCAGGAGGGGGTACTCCAGGCCCTCCTGCTCGGCGAAGACGCGCAGGGTGTGGATGGAGTCGTTGGAGACGGCGAGCAGCTGGGTGCCGTCGTTGACGAACTTCGGCAGGTTGTCGCGCAGCGCGCACAGCTCGCCGGTGCACACGCCGGTGAAGGCGAACGGGTAGAAGAGCAGCACCACGTTCTTCTCGCCGCGGAAGTCGGACAGCCGCACGGTGCGGCCGTGGTTGTCCTTCAGCTCGAAGTCGGGTGCCTTGTCGCCGACCTGGATCGCCATGGTGCTGCTTCCCTTCGGTGGGGCTGTTCGGGTGGGACCACCCTACGCAGCCGTCACCGCACGCCCGCGGACGGGCCGACCGCGTCGGCCCGTCCGCGGGCGTGCCGGGCGCCGGGGCGCCCGGGGCGGGGGTGGGAGCTACTTCTTCTTGGCGGCCTTCGGCGTCAGCAGCCTGGTGCCGTTCCAGTCCTTGCCCACGCTGACGCTCTTGGTCTGCGACAGGCCGGCAGTCGTCGCGGCCTCGCCGATGTCGCTGGGTTCGACGTACCCGTCCCGGCCGGTCTTCGGCGTCAGGAGCAGGATCACGCCGCCCTCGTCGAGGAACCCGAGGGTGTCGACCAGCGCGTCCGTCAGGTCGCCGTCCTCGTCGCGGAACCACAGCACCGCGGCATCGGCCACGTCGTCGTAGTCCTCGTCGACGAGTTCGCTGCCGATGACTTCCTCGATGGACTCGCGGAGCTCCTGGTCGACGTCGTCGTCGTAGCCGATCTCCTGGACCACCTGCCCGGGCTGGAATCCCAGCCTGGCGGCCGGGTTAGTCCGCTCCTCCGCGTGGTCCGCGGTCGCGCTCACGGGTTGCCTCCTGATGGTGTTGCGATTGGGTCTTCAGCCACGCGCGTGCGCGAAGCATTGGCCGTAGTCCACACGGGCGGGCCGGATCGCGCAAGTACCCGGCGGTCGGGACCGCCGAAACGGTGACGTTCCTGGCTGTGTCGCCGCAACTCCTGACACGGTATCGCGATCAGCGGTGACACACACCACACCCTTCTGCCCGCTTTTGCGTGTTTGGGAACCCGCCATGAGCAGGAGATCCACCAGGGGACCCCTGATCTCCGGGCGTGTGGCGCCCCGGGACCCGGTTACCGACCAGTAAAGATGACGTTTGCCTCACACGAGGTACACGATGGGGAACGGTGCAGGCACACGCAGACAGAACGCCCCAAACCCAAGGAAACACCGGAAAAATCCCAGAAACGCCCCAGATATGTCAGCCCTCTGACAGGTAAGGAACAGCGTGGCTTCCGGATCCGATCGCAACCCGATCATCATTGGCGGCCTTCCGAGTCAGGTTCCTGACTTCGATCCCGAGGAGACCCAGGAGTGGCTCGACTCGCTCGACGCCGCCGTCGACGAGCGAGGCCGGGAACGGGCCCGCTACCTCATGCTCCGGCTGATCGAACGCGCGCGCGAGAAGCGTGTGGCCGTGCCGGAGATGCGCAGCACTGACTACGTCAACACGATCCCCACCAAGAGCGAGCCGTTCTTCCCGGGCAACGAGGAGATCGAGCGCAAGATCCTCAACGCGACCCGCTGGAACGCCGCGGTGATGGTCTCCCGCGCCCAGCGCCCCGGCATCGGCGTCGGCGGCCACATCGCCACCTTCGCCTCCTCCGCCTCGCTCTACGACGTCGGCTTCAACCACTTCTTCCGCGGCAAGGACGACGGCCGCGGCGGCGACCAGGTCTTCTTCCAGGGACACGCCTCGCCGGGCATCTACGCGCGCGCGTACCTGCTGGACCGGCTCAGCGAACAGCACCTGGACGGCTTCCGCCAGGAGAAGTCCAAGGCGCCGTACGCCCTCTCCAGCTACCCGCACCCGCGCTCCATGCCGGACTTCTGGGAGTTCCCGACGGTCTCCATGGGCCTCGGCCCGATCGGCGCGATCTTCCAGGCCCGGATGAACCGGTACATGCAGGCGCGCGGCATCGCGGACACCTCCGACTCGCACGTGTGGGCGTTCCTCGGCGACGGCGAGATGGACGAGCCCGAGTCGCTCGGCCAGCTCTCCATCGCCGCCCGGGAGGGCCTGGACAACCTGACCTTCGTGGTCAACTGCAACCTCCAGCGCCTGGACGGCCCGGTGCGCGGCAACGGCAAGATCATCCAGGAGCTGGAGTCGGTCTTCCGCGGCGCCGGCTGGAACGTGATCAAGCTGATCTGGGACCGCTCCTGGGACCCGCTGCTCGCGCAGGACCGCGACGGCGTGCTGGTCAACAAGATGAACACCACGCCGGACGGCCAGTTCCAGACCTACGCCACCGAGTCCGGCGGCTACATCCGCGAGCACTTCTTCGGCGACGACCACCGGCTGCGCGCCATGGTCGAGAACATGACCGACCACCAGATCATGATGCTGGGCCGCGGCGGACACGACCACCGCAAGATCTACGCGGCGTTCAAGGCGGCCGTGGAGCACAAGGGGCAGCCCACCGTCATCCTGGCCAAGACGGTCAAGGGCTGGACCCTGGGGCCCAACTTCGAGGGCCGCAACGCCACGCACCAGATGAAGAAGCTGACGGTCGACGACCTCAAGCGCTTCCGCGACCGCCTGCACCTGCCGATCTCCGACAAGGAGCTGGAGTCCGGCCCGCCGCCGTACTACCACCCGGGCCGCGACTCGGACGAGATCCAGTACATGCACGACCGCCGCAAGGGCTGCGGCGGCTACGTCCCGACCCGGATCGTGCGCGCCCAGCCGCTCGCACTGCCCGACGACAAGGCGTACGCGTCCGTGAAGAAGGGCTCGGGCCAGCAGTCCATCGCGACCACCATGGCCTTCGTGCGGCTCCTGAAGGACCTCATGCGGGACAAGGAGATCGGCAGGCGGTTCGTGCTGATCGCGCCGGACGAGTACCGCACGTTCGGCATGGACTCGTTCTTCCCGAGCGCGAAGATCTACAACCCGCTCGGCCAGCAGTACGAGTCCGTCGACCGTGATCTGCTGCTCGCCTACAAGGAGTCGCCGACCGGGCAGATGCTGCACGACGGCATCTCGGAGGCGGGCTGCACGGCCTCCGCGATCGCGGCGGGTTCGGCGTACGCCACGCACGGCGAGCCGCTGATCCCGGTCTACGTCTTCTACTCGATGTTCGGTTTCCAGCGCACCGGCGACCAGTTCTGGCAGATGGCCGACCAGTTGGCGCGCGGTTTCGTCCTGGGCGCGACCGCCGGACGGACCACCCTGACCGGTGAGGGGCTCCAGCACGCGGACGGCCACTCCCAGCTGCTCGCCTCCACCAACCCGGCGTGCGTGGCCTACGACCCGGCGTACGCGTACGAGATCGCGCACATCGTGCAGGACGGCCTGCGCCGGATGTACGGCTCCGACGAACAGCACCCGCACGGCGAGGACGTCTTCTACTACCTCACCGTCTACAACGAGCCGATCCGCCAGCCGGCCGAACCGGCGGACGTGGACGTCGAGGGCATCCTCAGGGGCGTCCACCGGATCAGCGAGGGCGCCGGGGGCGAGATCCCGGCGCAGATCATGGCCTCGGGCGTGGCCGTGCCCTGGGCCCTCGAGGCGCAGAAGATCCTCGCCGAGGAGTGGAACGTCAAGGCGGACGTGTGGTCCGCCACCTCGTGGAATGAGCTGCGGCGTGAGGCCGTGGCCTGCGAGGAGCACAACCTGCTGCACCCTGAGGAGGAGCAGCGGGTGCCGTGGGTGACGCGGAAGCTGAGCGGGGCCCAGGGGCCGTTCGTGGCCGTCTCCGACTGGATGCGGTCGGTGCCGGACCAGATCGCGCGCTGGGTGCCGGGTCCGTACCAGTCGCTGGGCGCCGACGGTTTCGGCTTCGCCGACACCCGTGGGGCCGCCCGGCGGTTCTTCCACATCGACGCGCAGTCGATCGTGGTGGGCGTGCTGACCGAGCTGGCGCGCGCGGGGAAGGTGGACCGTTCGGTCCTCAAGCAGGCGATCGACCGCTACCAGCTGCTCGACGTCACGGCGGCGCACCCGGGGGCGGCCGGGGGCGACGCGTAGGGGCACCGGAAGCGTCGAAGGGGCGGTGGAGCAAAACGCTCCACCGCCCCTTCGGTGTTCATCCGTTCCGCGCGGGGACCGGTCGGCCGGTCAGAGCACGCCGTGGCCCCAGGTCGCCGCTCCGGCGAGCGCGACCAGGGCCAGGAGCGTGTCGATGGCGCCGAGCGCCAGGGCGACCAGCGCCGGGACCGAGCGGCCCGCGCCCGTCCAGCTGCGCCCCATGGCCAGCCATCCGCAGACCACCGCCACCGGGCCGAGCACGATGCCCAGGGCGAAGAAGCCGGCGACCGCGCAGACGGTTCCGATGATTCCGAGCGTTGCGCGGTCCGGCCCTTCGCGATGCCACATCCGGCCCCGTGAACGGGGGTACCCGCGCGTTCCGTGTCCGAAGCCCGCCATCATCAACTCCCTGAACCCCGGGTCGGGTTGGAGTTCCATCGGGGTTCACCAGGCGGGTACCCCCATCCGGGCCGGCTATCGCACCGCCGTTCGCACCGGGCCGGCCGCCGGCGCGCTGCCCCCCTCCAGCAGCGCGCCGCGGCCGTCACCCCCGTTCCCCTGCGGAGGACTTGACCCACTGTCACCTGAGGCCGCGTACGGAGGCGACGATTCCGCGGTGCGGTCACCCTGATAGGGGAACCGCGGGGCGGCCCCGGTCCGCGCCGGTCCGCATCCGCCCGCGGCCGCCCGCACCGGTCAGATGTGCCCGACGCCCGCGCCCGCCTCCGCGTTGACCCCGCGCTTGGTGAGCAGTGCCACCAGGACGGCCACCACCGCGACACCGGCGGCGACCAGGGAGGCGAGGCTCATGCCGGAGATGAACGTGTCGTGCGCGACGGAGGTGATCTTCGCGGCGACCTCCGCCGGAACGCCCTTGGGCACCGGCGCGACGCCGACCTGGACCGCCTCGGAGGCCTGCGCCGACTGGGCGGCGGTCAGCGGCGGGAGCCCCGCGTCCTTCCAGTTGCCGGCGAGGTCGTTGTCGACCTTGGAGGCCATCACGGCGCCCAGCACGGCCGTACCGAGGCTGCCGCCGATCTGCATGGCGGCCTGCTGGAGACCGCCGGCCACGCCGGACAGCTCCATGGGCGCGTTGCCGACGATGACCTCGGTGGCGCCCACCATGACGGGGGCGAGGCCGAGGCCGAGCAGGGCGAACCAGAGCGACATGGTGGCGCTGCCCGTGCCCGTGTCGAGGGTGGACATGCCGAACATGGCGACGGCGGTGAGGGCCATGCCGCCGGCCAGCGGGATGCGCGGGCCCGCCTTGGTGATCAGCGCGCCCGCGAGCGGCGAGCCGACGATCATCATGCCGGTGAGCGGCAGCAGGTGCAGACCGGCGCTGATCGGGCTCAGCCCGTGCACGTTCTGCAGGTAGAAGGTGACGAAGAACAGGCCGCCGAGGAACGCGATGGCCATCAGGACCATCAGCACGACACCCGCGGACAGCGGCACCGAACGGAAGAGGGCGAGCGGGATCAGCGGTTCCTTGACCCGCGTCTCCCAGAACGCGAACAGCGCGAAGCCGAGGACGGACCCGGCGAGGAACGCCCACGTCGTGCCGTCGCCCCAGCCCCACGCCGGCGCCTTGATGAGCGCCCACACCAGGCAGAACATCGCGGCGGAGAGCAGGACGATGCCGAGGACGTCGAAGGAGCGCGGCGCGTTCTCGGCCCGGTGGTCGAGCAGGATGAGCGTGCCCAGGACGAGGGCGAGGGCGCCGACCGGCACGTTGATGAAGAACACCGACTGCCAGTTGACGTGCTCGACGAGGACCCCGCCGAGGATCGGGCCGCCCGCGGTGGAGGCGCCGATGACCATGCCCCAGATGCCGATGGCCATGTTGAGCTTCTCGGCCGGGAAGGTGGCCCGCAGCAGGCCGAGCGCGGCCGGCATCAGCAGCGCCCCGAACAGGCCCTGGAAGACACGGAAGGTGACGACCATGGCGATGCTGTTCGACATGCCGATGGCGCCCGAGGCGGCGGCGAAGCCGGTCACGCCGATCAGGAAGGTCTGCCGGTGCCCGAAGCGGTCACCGAGCTTGCCCGCGGTGATCAGGGAGACGGCGAGCGCGAGGAAGTAGCCGTTGGTGATCCACTGGACGTCGGCGAAGCTCGCCTTGAGGTCCTTCTGGATGGCCGGGTTGGCGATGGCCACGATGGTCCCGTCGAGGGCCACCATCATGACCCCTACGGCGACGGTGATCAGCGTGAACCACGGGTGTCCGCGCATCCCCTTGGCCGGTGCGGGGTCCGACAGGGCTGACGCCTTGTCCCCCGGCCCTGTCGTGTCGACGGTGGTCTGACTAGTCATACATTCGAGGCTAATGTCAGCCGCTGACAAATGACAAACCAATTCACAAGTCGGTAACTGACACGTCACCCTCCTATAGGCTGAACTGGGGAAACAGTTCGCAGGAGAGGTCCGGAGAGGTACATGGAGACGGCGGGGACCGCCGAGGCGGCACCACGGCCGGGGCTGCGCGAGCGCAAGAAGCAACGCACCCGGGACGCCCTGCTGCGGGCCGCCCTGGAGCTGTTCACCACCGTGGGGTACGAGCGGACGACCGTGGACGAGATCGCGGAGGCCGTCGGCGTCTCGCAGCGCACCTTCTTCCGCTACTTCCCCGGCAAGCAGGAGGCCGCCTTCGCCGTGCAGGACATGGTCGAGGCGCACTTCGTCGAGTCGCTGCGCGCCCGCCCGGCCCGGGAGGCCCCGCTGGAGGCGCTGCGCCGGGCGGTCCTGGAGGGCTGGGAGACGATCAGCGACGCCGTGCTGAGCGTCGTACCCCTCGAGCTGTACCTGCGCATGTTCCAGGTGATCGAGTCGACACCCGCCCTGCTCGCCGCGCACCTGCGCCGTTCGGTGGAGACCGAGGAGCAGATCGCGCGGCTGCTCGCCGCCCGCGAGGGGCTCGACGTGGACACCGATCCGCGCCCCCGCCTGCTGGTGGCCGTCTTCGGCGGCGCGATGCGGGTGACGGGCCGTCAGTGGAGCACGGGCCCGGACCTCAGCCTGGAGGCGATCCGGGCGCTCACGGCCACGTACCTCGATCAGGTGGGACCGGCGCTGACCGGGAACTGGCGCACCACCCGTCCGTCGCCGGACGCCACTTGAGCGGCGGATCATGAACTGCCGTACGCGCCACCGATCTTGAACACGTGTACGGCCGGAGAACTTCGTCACGCCACACGAAACGTGATCCCCATCACTCGATTGACGCGAGACCCTCTCGTTCTCCTAGTGTGTCCTCCCAGTGACTTCCTTCGAGACCTCCCCGCAGCTCAACGTCTGGCGCGCGCTGCTCGCGCTGGCCGTGGTCTTCGTGATGCTGGCGACCACCGGCTGGACCGCCGTGCGCCACCAGCGCGGGACCACCGCCCTCCAGGCCTCCCTGTCCGCCTGGGACCACGGCCGCCTGCACGGGCACCGGCTGCCGGACCCGGACGCCGACCCCGCCCGGCTGACCCGCTTCTTCACCTCGCTCACCGCACAGGACGGCGCCCGGCTCGCCCACCGCTACCCGCTCGCGGTCGGCAACATGAACGGCGCCCCCGTCCGGCTGCGCTACCTGGCCAACCGCATCGCGCTCGGCCAGGCGCGTGACATCGAGCGGGGACGCACGCACGACAACAGGCTCTCCCCCGTCGGACAGCAGGCCGCGGACCGGCGGATGCACCGCTTCGCCAACCTGATGACCCCGGGC
This sequence comes from Streptomyces sp. NPDC021356, assembly GCF_040641015.1. Taxonomy (NCBI): domain Bacteria; kingdom Bacillati; phylum Actinomycetota; class Actinomycetes; order Kitasatosporales; family Streptomycetaceae; genus Streptomyces; species Streptomyces sp. NPDC021356. The sequence goes on from NZ_JBFACU010000009.1 coordinate 193,597, forward strand.
CGCCAGATCCTCGCCTTCGACCCGGCCGGCTCCGGCCGCGTCGCCGAGGTCTTCGGGGACCTGCCGCGCGCCCGGCGGATCTCCGTCGTCGTCCCCGGCGTCGACACCGACCTGATCACGTTCCGCAAGACCTACCGCCCCTACTCGGCGCCGTACGGCATGGCGAGCTCGCTGTTCGCCGCCGAACACACCGCCGACCCCGGCACCCGGACGGCCGTGATCGCCTGGGCCGACTACACCGCGCCCAGCGGCATCGGCGTGGACGCGGCCACCGCCATGCGCGCCGAGGAGGGTGCCGTCCGGCTGAACGGGCTGCTGCGCGGGCTGCCCGGCACCTCGCCCGTCGCCCTGTTCTGCCACAGCTACGGCTCGGTGCTCTGCGGTGTCGCCGCACACGCCCTGCCCGGCCGGGTCTCCGACATAGCGGTCGCCGGGAGCCCGGGCATGCGCGCGGCGCGCGCCTCCCACCTGCACACCTCGGCCCACGTATGGGCGATGCGGGACGCCACCGACTGGATCCGGGACGTGCCGTACCTGGAACTGGGCGGCCTCGGCCACGGCGCCGACCCGGTCTCCTCGGCGTTCGGCGCCCGGGTGCTGTCGGCCGACGGGGCCGAGGGCCACGCGGGCTACTTCGAGCCGGGCACCGACAGCCTGGCCAACTTCGCCGAGATCGGCGTGGGGGCGTACGGGTCCGTGCAGTGCGCCCATGACAATGACGGGTGCCGGGCGGGATTGCCCGGCACGACGACGGCCGGACGCGCGTAGAGACAGCAGGAAGTGCGGTCCGCGCGAGGAGGGACGAAGCAGCTCGTGCCGCCTACGATGAGCCGCATGGGTGACGTACTGGCCGGATTTCATGCTGCCTGGGAGTTCGAGTCCGATTCCGTGCTCATCCGCTACGAACGGGGGATACGGACACCGAAGCTCTTCCAGGCGCTCGGCGAGCGCCGCGTTCCGCTGGCCGCGCTCGCGTCGGTGACGCTCACGCCCGGCCGGCGCGGGACCGTCGTCCTGCGCGCCGAGCCGCGACCGGGCGCCGACCCGCTGATGGACGCGGCCGACGGCCAGCTCAAGGAGGGCTCGGACCCCTACCGGCTGGTGCTGCCCGCCGAGCGCGAGTCGCTCGCCGAGCACTACGCCGGCGAACTGCGCGCCCGGCTCGCCGGGAGCGGGCCGGCCGGTCACCACCTGGTGGCCGCGCCCGAGCCGCCGCTCCAGTTCAAGGCGTACGACGGCAAGGCGTCCTTCGACGGCGGCGCGGTCCGCTTCCGCTGGTCGTGGACGGGGGCGTCGTCGACGAAGTGGAAGGCCGGCGACCAGAGTTTCCCCGTCGACGAGCTGGGCGGGGTCCAGTGGCGTTCACCGGAGGTGTTCGAGGGGCACCTGCGGCTGCTGCGGCGCGATGCGGGCGCCGCCCCGCCCCCGCAGCCGGACCAGGATCCGGCCGCGGTCGTGTTCGGGCTCGGGTACGGGCCGGTGCACGAGTCGCTGCCGTTCGCGGCGGCTGTGCTGGCCGCCGTGCGCGTGGCCGCGCCCGCCCCCGCCCTGTCCCTCACGGCGGGCCGCCGCGACCCCGCCGACATCGCCGAGCGGATCCGCCACCTCGGGGAGCTGCACCAGGCGGGGCTGGTGACGGACGAGGAGTTCGCGGTCAAGAAGGCGGAACTGCTCGCCGAGCTGTGAACACCCTGCGCCGCCGGTGGGTTAAGGCAGACCGCCCGGTGCGCTCAGCAGGCCCGCACGCTCAGCGGGGCCCACACGCTCAGCGGGCCCGGCTCCCGGCCTCGGCGTAGAACATGATCTTGCGGTCCAGTACGGAGAGGGTGTCCTGGAGTTCGGTGATCCGGGCCAGGACGTCCCGGCGGGTCGCCTCCAGCAGCTCGAACCGCTCCCCGTACGTGCTCTCGCCCTCACGCACCAGCTCCGCGTACCTGACCATGTCGGCCACCGGCATGCCCGTCAGCCGCAGCTTGCCCACCAGGTCCAGCCAGTCCAGATCGCGGTTGCTGTAGCGGCGCTGCCCGGTGTGCGAGCGGTCGACGTGCGCCATCAGCCCGATCCGCTCGTACCAGCGCAGCGTGTGGGCCGTCAGCCCGGTGAAGGCGACGACCTCGCTGATCGTGTAGCTGTCCTGTCCGTCGGGGCGCGGATGCCGCCGGGGCGGGCCGGAGCAGAGGTCGGCTCGGGTGGGGGCGCTCTCGGGCTGCTGCGTGTCCCGGGTGTCCACGGCCATGGTCTGCGTCACCGTCATGGTCCCAACGCTATGGCCTTCGAGTGCACTCCAGGCAAGGAGGACCCGTCGACTCCGTGGAAAAGCGCGGGACAGGCCCCGGCCGCGGTGACTAGCGTGCGCAGTCATGAGTTTCGTACGACGTGCCGAGCCCGCGGACGCCGAGGAAGTGCTGCGGCTGCGCCAGGTGATGATCGACTCGATGTTCCGGGCCGACCGGTCGACCGAGTGGCACACGGAGTCCCTGCCCACCCTGCGGTCGCGCCTCGGGGCGCCGGACGGCGACTTCGCGGCCTTCGTCGTCGACCACCCCGAGCGGCCCGGGGTACTCGCGGCCCTGGTGGCCGGAACGATCGAGTACCGGATCGGAAGGGCCGCCGACCCCACCGGCACGGTCGGCTTCGTGTTCAGCGTCGCCACCGACCCCGGCGCCCGCAGACGCGGGTACGCGCGCGCGTGCATGGAGACACTTCTGGAGTGGTTCCGCGAGCGCGGTGCGCGGCGCGTCCAGCTCACCGCGTCCGCGCAGGCCGCGCCGCTGTACGCCTCGCTGGGCTTCCTGCCCAAGCCGGACCCGCTGCTGGAACTGCGGCTCTGAGGGGTGCCGGGCGAGGGCGCCGCCGAGCCGGGCACGGCCCCGCCGCGGGGCCGCCCGGCGCCCCACCCGAGGAGTTGCCCGCTCCTCGTCGTAGGCTCGGGCCATGTCGTTGAACAGCCTGGCGTCGATCGAGAACTGGCCGGTACCCACCGCCGCGGCGGGCGTGGTCCGCGCGGACGGCACGATCGCCGGCACCCACGGCCCGACCGGGCACCGCTTCCCGCTGGCCTCGGTGACCAAGCCGCTGGCGGCCTACGCGGTCCTGGTCGCGTACGAGGAGGGCGCGGTCGAGCTGGACGAACCGGCGGGCCCGCCCGGGGCCACGGTCCGCCACCTCCTCGCCCACACCTCCGGCCTGGCCTTCGACGAGCACCGGGTCACGGCCCCGCCCGGCGAACGGCGGCTGTACTCCAACGCCGGTTTCGAACAGCTCGGCGACCACGTGGCCAAGGCGACGGAGATCCCCTTCGCGGAGTACGTGCGCCAGGCGGTGCTGGAGCCGCTGGGCATGACGCGGACCACCCTGGAGGGCTCGCCGGCGAAGGACGGCGTCTCCACCGTCGACGACCTCCTCCGCTTCGCCGCCGAACTGCAGGCCCCGCGCCTGCTCGACGCGCGCACGGTCGCCGAGGCGATGACCGTCCAGTACCCCGGCACCAAGGGCGTCCTGCCGGGCTACGGCCACCAGAACCCCAACGACTGGGGCCTCGGCTTCGAGATCCGCGCCGCCAAGTCCCCCCACTGGACGGGCACTTACTCCTCCCCCCGTACGTTCGGCCACTTCGGCCAGTCCGGTACGTTCCTGTGGACCGACCCCGACGCGGGCGCGTCCTGCGTCGCCCTGACCGACCGCGCCTTCGGGCCGTGGGCGATCGAGGCGTGGCCGGGGTTCACGGACGGGGTGCTGGGGGAGCTGCGCTGAGGGCGCCGGCTCTCAGGCGGCGTTGCCGTGGGGGGTCAGGTTGATCGTCAGATCGGCGTCGAGGGCGTGCGCGAGACGCCGCAGAAGAGGAATGGTCGGAACGGTGCCGCCGCCTTCGATGCGAGAGATCTGGGGCTGCTTCATGCCGCAGCGTTCAGCCAGTTCGGTCTGGGACAGACCGAGGGCGGTACGCCGGTCGTAGACCATCCGGCCGAGGTCGTGGGCCAGTTCGGCCTCTTCGTAGAGGCGGTCGTACTCGGGATCGTCCTCGGCTCCTTCACCCAGGAGCCTGCGGTGGCGGCGGGTCTTCCACTCGGCGTGGTCCATCGCAGTTCCTTCTTCACGTCTCGACTGTAGACGGTGTGTTCGCCAGCCGGTTCATGGCAAGCTTCGCAGGCGGCCTGAGCTCGTTCGACCTCCGCCGTCTCACGCATCCGGTTCTTGCGGAGCACCGTCACAAGCACGATGCGGCGACCGGGCGCGATCCAGTAGGTGACACGCTGGGCGTTGCCGTCGAGGTCGAAGCGCAGCTCGCGGAGCTTGCCGCCGAGATGGCGGGCGCTCCTGGCGGAACACGGTCCGCTCAGCCGGCCCTCATCTCCCACACCAGGAACTCCGCGTCCCCCACCGCCACCATCTCCCGGCCCCCGACCGGCTCCGTCAGTCGTGCCGCGTCCCCCGCCCCCAACCGCTCCCCCGCCAGCTCCACTTCGCCGCGTACGACGTGGACGTACACGAAGGCGGCCGGTGGGAGGGCCGTGCGCTCTCCGGACGCCAGGCGGCGGACGTGGAGGGTCGCCCCGGCCTCCGGGACGGCGTACGGCGTGGTGTCCGCGAGGGCGCGTACGACCTCGTAGCGCGGCTCGCCGCCCGGGTTTCGCGGGGTCAGCCACATCTGGACGAAGGTCAGGGGGCCGGCCGCGTCGTTGCGTTCGACGTGGCGGACGCCGGCCGCCGCGGACAGGTGCTGGAGGTCGCCGGGGCGGATCACCGTGGCCCGGCCCGTGGAGTCGCGGTGGGTCAGTTCGCCCTCGACGACCCAGGTGACGATCTCGGTGTGGCTGTGGGGGTGCTCGGCGAAGCCCGCGGCGGGGGCCAGGCGTTCCTCGTTGCAGGCGATCAGGGCGCCGAAGCGGAGGTTGTCGGGGTCGTAGTGGGGGCCGAAGGAGAAGGCGTGCCGGGTGGTGATCCCGGCGCCCTCATCGCCCCCCGGGTAGCGGTCCGCCGCGCGGCGTACGTCGATCGTCACGGTTCCCACCGTAGGTCGTCACGGACCCGCCGGAGGCCGTCACGGGCCCCGACCGCGGGGCCCTGCCGACCGGGGTGCGGGCGTCCAGTCCGACCCGCGGCACGCACGCACGTCCGGATAAGGCAGTCTTGTCCCCGTGCCCGAACCCGAATCCCGTGGCCCCGAAGCCGCGCCCCGCCCCGCCCATCCGCACTCCGCGACCCTGAAGCGGCTGGAGAGGTCCTCCGGGTCGCTCGCCGCGCAGGCGATCGCACGCATGGACGAGACGTTGCCGTGGTACCGGGCCATGCCCCCGGAGAACCGGTCCTGGATCGGGCTCGTGGCCCAGGCGGGCATCGCGGCCTTCACCGAGTGGTTCCGGCACCCCGACGCCCCGCAGGCGATCTCCACCGACGTGTTCGGGACGGCGCCGCGCGAGCTGACGCGGGCGATCACACTGCGGCAGACCGTGGAGATGGTGCGGACCACCATCGAGGTCATGGAGTCCGCCATCGACGAGGTGGCCGCCCCCGGCGACGAGTCCGTGCTGCGCGAGGCGCTGCTCGTGTACGCCCGGGAGATCGCCTTCGCCACCGCGCAGGTCTACGCCCAGGCCGCCGAGGCACGCGGTGCCTGGGACGCGCGGCTGGAGTCGCTGGTGGTCAACGCGGTGCTGAGCGGGGAGGCCGACGAGGGTGCCGTGTCGCGGGCCGCCGCGCTCGGCTGGAACTCGCCCGAGCACGTGTGCGTGGTGCTGGGCACCGCTCCCGACGGGGACTCCGAGCTGACCGTGGAGGCCATCCGGCGGGCCGCCCGGCACGCCAAGCTCCAGGTCCTCACCGGGGTCCTCGGGGACCGGCTGGTCGTGATCGCGGGCGGCAACGACAATCCGCTGGCCGTCGCCAGGTCGCTGATCGGGCCGTACGCCGCCGGGCCGGTGGTGGCCGGGCCGATCGTGCCCGACCTGCTGGCCGCCACCCGCTCCGCGCAGGCCGCCGCGGCCGGGCTGAAAGCCTGTTTCGCCTGGCAGGACGCTCCGCGTCCGGTCCTCGCGGACGATCTCCTGCCGGAGCGCGCCATCGCCGGTGATCCGGGGGCGCGGGAGCAGCTGGTAGAGGAGATCTACAGACCGCTGGAGGAGGCCGGCTCCGCGCTCCTGGAGACGTTGAGTGTCTACCTGGAGCAGGCGAGCAGCCTGGAGGGCGCCGCCCGGATGCTCTTCGTTCACCCGAACACCGTGCGCTACCGGCTCCGACGTGTGACTGACGTCACCGGATGGTCCCCCTCCGATGTACGATCCGCGTTCACACTGAGGATCGCGCTGATCCTGGGGCGTCTGGCCGACGGAGATCCCCAGGCCTAGCCTTTTGTCGGGGGTCAACAAAACCCCTTCGTGTTCTTCGTCCCTGTCCCCACGGGCGGCCATGCCCGTCCCCAAGAGAGAGTGTGAGAGTGCTCGTACTCGTCGCTCCCGGCCAGGGCGCCCAGACGCCCGGCTTCCTGACCCCCTGGCTCGAACTGCCCGGTGCCGCCGATCGCGTGGCCGCCTGGTCGGACGCCATCGGCCTGGACCTCGTCCACTACGGGACGCAGGCCGACGCGGACGCCATCCGTGACACCGCGGTCGCGCAGCCGCTGCTCGTGGCCGCCGGGATCCTGTCGGCCGCGGCGCTCGGTGACGTGGCACCCGATGCCGTCGCCGGGCACAGCGTCGGCGAGATCACCGCCGCCGCCTTCGCGGGCGTGCTGGGCGACACCGCCGCGCTGACCCTGGTGCGCCGCCGCGGTCTGGCGATGGCCGAGGCCGCGGCCGTCACCGAGACGGGCATGTCGGCGCTGCTCGGCGGCGACCCCGAGGTCTCCGTGGCGCACCTGGAGAAGCTCGGCCTGACCCCGGCGAACGTCAACGGCGCGGGGCAGATCGTGGCCGCGGGCACCATGGAGCAGCTCGCCGCGCTGAACGAGGACAAGCCGGAGGGCGTGCGCAAGGTCGTGCCGCTGAAGGTGGCAGGCGCCTTCCACACCCACCACATGGCCCCCGCGGTCGACAGGCTCGCCGAGGCCGCCAAGGCGCTCGAACCGGGCGACCCGAAGGTCACGTACGTCTCCAACAAGGACGGCCGGGCCGTGACGAGCGGGGCCGAGGTCGTGGAGCGGCTGGTCGGCCAGGTCGCCAACCCGGTCCGCTGGGACCTGTGCATGGAGACGTTCCAGGAGCTGGGCGCGACCGCGCTGATCGAGGTGTGCCCGGGCGGCACGCTGACCGGTCTCGCCAAGCGGGCGCTGCCCGGCGTCAGGACGCTCGCGCTGAAGACCCCCGACGACCTCGACCAGGCCCGCGAGCTCATCACCGAGCACGCGTCCGCCTGACGCCCGAAGGAGCCGAACCGAACATGCCGATGTCGAAGATCAAGCCCAGCAAGGGCGCCCCGTACGCGCGCATCCTCGGCGTGGGCGGCTACCGGCCCACGCGCGTGGTGCCCAACGAGGTGATCCTCGAGAAGATCGACTCGTCCGACGAGTGGATCCGGTCGCGCTCCGGCATCGAGACCCGGCACTGGGCGTCGCCGGAGGAGACCGTCGCGGCCATGTCGATCGAGGCCTCCGGCAAGGCGATCGCGGACGCGGGCATCGACGCCGGGCAGATCGGCGCCGTCGTCGTCTCGACCGTCTCGCACTTCAGCCAGACCCCGGCCGTCGCCACCGAGATCGCCGACAAGCTGGGCACGGACAAGGCCGCCGCGTTCGACATCTCGGCGGGCTGCGCCGGCTTCGGCTACGGCCTCACCCTCGCCAAGGGCATGGTGGTGGAAGGTTCCGCCGAGTACGTGCTCGTCATCGGCGTGGAGCGCCTCAGCGACCTGACCGACCTGGAGGACCGGGCGACGGCCTTCCTGTTCGGCGACGGCGCCGGCGCGGTCGTGGTCGGCCCCTCCCAGGAGCCGGCGATCGGCCCGACGGTGTGGGGCTCCGAGGGCGACAAGTCCCAGACGATCAAGCAGACCGTCCCGTGGGACCGCTTCAGGATCGGCGACGTCTCCGAACTGCCGGTCGACAGCGAGGGCAACGTCAAGTTCCCCGCGATCACGCAGGAGGGCCAGGCGGTGTTCCGCTGGGCCGTGTTCGAGATGGCGAAGGTCGCGCAGCAGGCGCTGGACGCGGCCGGGATCAGCCCGGACGACCTGGACGTCTTCATCCCGCACCAGGCCAACGTGCGGATCATCGACTCGATGGTGAAGACGCTGAAACTGCCGGAGCACGTCACGGTCGCCCGTGACATCCGCACCACCGGCAACACCTCGGCCGCCTCGATCCCGCTCGCGATGGAGCGGCTCCTGGCGACCGGCGAGGCGAAGAGCGGCGACACCGCGCTCGTCATCGGCTTCGGGGCGGGTCTCGTCTACGCCGCTACGGTCGTTACCCTCCCCTAGGCACTCCGTGCCGGATCATGCGTCCGGGACGGCACCGCCACACCTGCCGCTGCCGCGGCGGGCGCCACACCCTTACGGAACACAACGAAGGAGCGCCGACATGGCCGCCACTCAGAAGGAGATCGTCGACGGTCTCGCCGAGATCGTGAACGAGATCGCCGGTATCCCCACCGAGGACGTCCAGCTGGACAAGTCCTTCACCGACGACCTGGACGTCGACTCGCTGTCCATGGTCGAGGTCGTCGTCGCCGCCGAAGAGCGCTTCGACGTCAAGATCCCGGACGAGGACGTCAAGAACCTCAAGACGGTCGGGGACGCCACCGACTACATCCTCAAGCACCAGGCCTGATCTACCGATCACTGCTGTGGGCTGACTGCCCCGCCACCCGGCGGTGGCGCCGTTTCCGATCCTCGTTCCCGTTGGAGAAAGAATTCCCGTGAGCCCGACCAATCGCACCGTGGTCGTCACCGGTATCGGCGCAACCACACCGCTGGGTGGCGACGTAGCCTCTACCTGGGAGAAGCTGGTCGCCGGCAAGTCCGGCGTCAAGCCGCTGACCCAGGACTGGGCGGCCGAGCAGGCCGTCCGTATCGCGGCCCCGATCGCCGTGGAACCGACCGAGACCATTCCGCGGCCGCAGGCCCGCCGCCTGGACCGTTCGGCGCAGTTCGCGCTGATCGCCGCCCAGGAGGCCTGGCAGGACGCCGGTTTCTCCGGCAAGGCCGGTGAGGACGGCAGCGACGGCGCCGTCGACCCCGACCGGCTCGGTGCGGTCATCGCCTCCGGCATCGGCGGCGTGACGACCCTGCTGGACCAGTACGACGTGCTGAAGGAGAAGGGCGTACGCCGCGTCTCCCCGCACACCGTCCCCATGCTGATGCCGAACGGCCCCTCGGCCAACGTCGGCCTGCTCGTGGGCGCCCGCGCGGGCGTGCACACCCCGGTCTCCGCCTGCGCGTCGGGCGCCGAGGCCATCGGTTACGCCATCGAGATGATCCGTACCGGCCGCGCCGACGTGGTCGTCGCCGGCGGCACGGAGGCGGCGATCCACCCGCTGCCGATCGCCGCGTTCGGCAACATGATGGCGATGTCCAAGAACAACGAGAACCCCGAGAGCGCCTCGCGCCCCTACGACGTCGACCGGGACGGCTTCGTCCTCGGCGAGGGCGCGGGTGTGCTCGTGCTGGAGTCCGCCGAGCACGCCGCCGCGCGCGGGGCCCGCGTCTACGCGGAGGCGGTCGGCCAGGGCATCTCCGCCGACAGCCACGACATCGTGCAGCCGGAGCCCGAGGGCCGCGGCATCTCGCACGCGCTGCAGAACCTGCTGGACCGCAACGACCTGGACCCGGCCGAGATCGTGCACGTCAACGCGCACGCCACCTCGACGCCGGCCGGTGACATCGCCGAGCTGAAGGCGCTGCGCAAGGTGTTCGGCGACGACGCGGACCACATGGCGGTCTCCGCGACGAAGTCGATGACCGGTCACCTGCTCGGTGGCGCGGGCGGCGTGGAGTCGGTGGCGACCGTGCTGGCCCTGTACCACCGGGTGGCTCCGCCGACCATCAACCTCGACAACATCGACCCCGAGGCCGAGGCGAACGCGGACGTGGTCCGCGGGGAGGCGCGGAAGCTGCCCGTCGAGGGGCGGATCGCGGCGCTCAACGACTCGTTCGGGTTCGGTGGGCACAACGTGGTGCTGGCGTTCCGCACGATCTGATGCGCACGGCGGCGGCCCGGACCCCGGTGGGGTTCGGGCCGCCGCCGTTCGTCTTCGGTTGCCGGCCGGCCGCCGGGCCGGTGGGGGTCGTCCGCGCGGCTCCCGCCCCTGGCGGGGCGCTTGTCGGGGCGGAGTCCTCAGACCACCTGGTGGAGCCAGCGGACCGGGGCGCCCTCACCCGCGTAGCGGAAGGGTTCCAGTTCGTCGTCCCAGGGCTTGCCCAGGAGCCTGGCGATCTCCGCCTCCAGGTCCGTCTCGTCGCGCTGGGAGCGGGTGAGCGCCGCGCGCAGCCGGTCCTCGGGGATGAGGATGTCGCCGTGGATGCCGGTGACGGCGTGGAAGATGCCCAGGTCGGGGGTGCAGCTGTAGCGCTCGCCCTCGGCGGTGGCGCAGGGCTCGGCGGTGACCTCGAAGCGCAGCAGCTGCCAGCCGCGCAGTGCGGAGGCGAGCTTGGAGGCGGTGCCCGCCTCGCCCTGCCAGGAGAACTCCGAGCGCCAGGTGCCGGGAGCGGCGGGCTGGCGGATCCAGTCCAGGCTGACGCGCGTGCCGAGCACCCCCGCGACGGCCCACTCGACGTGCGGGCACAGCGCGCGCGGCGCGGAGTGCACGTACAGAACTCCACGTGTCGTCACCGGGACCTCCGGGCAGAGCGGGACAGGGGGCGGGCGGGCGGCAGTGGCGCGGCGGCCACGTGAGGCCGAGGCTACCGTGCTGGGGGCCGGGGAGTGTGACGTACCGTCGGTCCCGGGGCCCGGAAACACCCCGCATTCACCCGGGGGGACGCTTGTACGGGTGCGCGCCGTCACCTCGGGTGAGGCTGGGAACCCTCAGGCGTTGTCATTGAAGGGACCACCGCACGACGACGAGGGGAACACCCGGAATGCGGAAGCGAAGTCACCGGCTGCGGGCCGCTCATGCCGTCGTGGCGGCTGCCGTGCTGGCCGTCGCCGGGTGTGACACGCTCGGTGACGGTGTGGCGGGGCAGCGGGACGCCGGGGGCCGGCCCGCCAGCCCGTCCACGTCGCCGCTGTGGGACACCCGCCCGGACTCCATCGCCGCTGTGGGCGACTCCATCACCCGTGGCTTCGACGCGTGCATGGTGCTGACGGACTGTCCGGAGGTGTCCTGGGCGACGGGCAGCGACGCGGGCGTGGACAGTCTGGCGGTGCGGCTGCTCGGGGTGGCCGGCGCGGCGCAGCGCAGCTGGAACCATGCGGTGACAGGGTCCCGGATGGCCGACCTGCGCGGCCAGATGACGCAGGCGGTGCTGCACAGGCCGGAGCTGGTGACGGTGATGGCCGGGGCCAACGACGCGTGCCGCGACTCCACCGGCCAGATGACGTCGGTAGCGGACTTCCGCAGGCAGTTCCAGTCGGCGATGGACGCGTTGCGGCAGGCGCTGCCGAAGACGGAGGTGTACGTCTCCAGCGTGCCGGACCTGAAGCGGCTGTGGTCCCAGGGCCGGACGAACGCGTTGGGCAAGCAGGTGTGGAAGCTGGGCATCTGCCCGTCGATGCTGGGCGACGCGGACGCGCTGGGCCCGGCGGCGACCCAGCGGCGGGACGCGGTGCGGACCCGGGTGGTGGAGTACAACAAGGTGCTGGCCGAGGTGTGCGCGAAGGACCGCCGCTGCCGCTTCGACCACAACGCGGTCTTCGACTACCAGTTCGATACGAAGCAGCTCAGCCACTGGGACTGGTTCCACCCGAGCCGCAACGGCCAGGCCAGGCTGGCGGAGATCGCCTACCGCACTGTCACCGCCGAGCGCCAGTGACCTAGGGTTCCCCCATGAACGAACTTTTCAGCACACTTTCCGACGGCACGCCGGTGCACCGCTGGACGCTGGAGCGGGCCGGGGTGCGGGTGCGGGTGCTGTCGTACGGCGGGATCCTGCAGTCGGTCGAGGTCCCGGACCGGGACGGGCGCACCGCGGACGTGGTGCTGGGCTTCGCCGGCCTGGACGGCTACCTGAGCCATCCGGAGCCGTATCTCGGCGCCCTGGTCGGCCGGTACGCCAACCGGATCGCCGGGAGCCGGTTCGCGCTGGACGGCCGGACGTACACGGTCACGCCGAACGAGGGCGCCAACTCGCTGCACGGGGGCGAGCGCGGCTTCGACAAGCGGGTGTGGGAGGTGACGCCGGTCGAGCACGGGGTGCGCCTGTCCCGCACCAGCCCGGACGGCGAGGAGGGCTTCCCGGGGCGGCTGGAGGTCTCGGCGACCTACACGCTGGACGCGGCGGGCGCCCTGCGCATCGCCTACGAGGCGGTCACGGACGCGCCGACCGTCTTCAACCCGACCAACCACACCTACTGGAACCTGGGCGGCGCGGGCTCGGGTGACGCGGCCGGGCACGAACTGCGCCTGGCGGCCTCCCGCTACACCCCGGTCGGCGCGGACCTGATCCCCAAGGGCGACCCGGCGGACGTCACGGGGACCCGTTTCGACTTCCGCCGGGCGCGCGAGGCGGGCCCCGGCTACGACCACAACTTCGTCCTCGACAAGGGGGTCACCCGGGCGGCGGAGGAGGTCGCCGAGCTGCACGACCCGGCGTCCGGCCGGGTGCTGACGGTGGCGACGACCGAGCCGGGCCTCCAGCTCTACACCGCCGGCCAGCTGAGCGCCGGTCCGTTCACGCCCGGCGCCGGGATCGCGCTGGAGACGCAGCACTTCCCCGACTCGCCCAACCGCCCCGACTTCCCGAGCACCGCGCTGCGCCCGGGCGAGGTGTTCCGCTCGGAGACGGTGTACGGCTTCTCGGTGCGGTAGGTCCCGCCTGTCTCACCCGATCGGCGGGAGGTCCGGCGTCCGTCCCGCCGTCGCCGGGCGGGCCCGCCGCCGTCAGGGGTTCTCGCCGCGCATCCGCTTGACCGCCCGGCCGAGCAGGGCCACCGCGCCGGCGCAGACCAGCAGTACCGCGCCGCCGATCAGCGTCGGCTGGGCGCGCCGCTCTTGATGCCCTCGCCGGTGACCGTGGCGGCGAGCACCAGGATGACGGAGTACAGGGCCCGGCCGACCTTCGCGCCGGCCGGGACGACCCGGAGCAGCTGCGGGACGGTCGTCGCCGCCCCGAGCCCCATGGCGAACGGGACGAAGGCCCCCGTCATCAGCGCCCCGAAGCCGAAGGAGTTGCCGTACGCGCCCCAGTCGGCGCCCTTCACCAGCAGCCAGCCGGTCGCGCCGAAGGACAGCAGGACCAGGACGCCGTTGACGTACGCGGCCACGGTGGCGGCCTTGCGGGCGCCGGGCAGGTGCGCGGCCGGGGAGCGCCAGGCGTCCGGGGTGATCAGCCGCAGTTGCCGCTTCATGGCCTGCATCCGGCTGAGCGCGAGGACCCCGACGGCCGCCAGCGCGAGTCCGCCGGCCGCCGCGGCGAAGCCGACGGGGGCGCGGGTGACGCCGTAGTGCGCGCCGCCGGAGGCGAGCGGGATGCCGAGGACGAAGCCGTAGGCGAAGAGCTTGGACCACTTCTGGATCCGGACGACCAGGGTCCGCTGGTCGGCGGTGAGGTTCGGGTCGATCCGCAGGCGCCCGTCCCCGAGCGGCTGGTGCGGGGCGGGGGGTTGCTGCGGGGCGTAGGGCTGCTGGGGCGGGTACGGCTGCTGGGGGACGTACGGGTCCCGCGGGGGCGGGGCGTAGGGACCCTGCTGTCCGTACGGGCCCCGCGGGGGCGGTCCGGGCTGCGCAGGCGGGGGCGGCCCCTGCTGTCCGTAGGGACCCTGTGCGTACGGTCCGGGCTGGTGCTGTCCGTACGCGCCGAGCTGGTGCTGTCCGTACGGGCCCGGTTGCCGCTGTCCCGGATGCATGCGCATTCTCCCCCGAACGTCCCCCGTGGCCGCCGCGAGCGGCCTTTCCGGGCCGGGAGTCTGCCACATCCCTGCCCCGACCGGCCGGGACGCCACGAGCCCCGGTCCAGGGGTCAGGTCCCGGGCCGGGGCTGTACGTGGGGAAGCCTGCCCCGGATCCGACCCTAATCGCCGGGAGACCGTGACGACCTGTGAGGGGGCGCCCGGCCGGAACCTCGTACGAACCCTTCACAAACGGCCGGGCACGGCGGCCACGACCTCCACCTCGATCTGCGCCTCGGGCCGGAACAGCCGGGGCACCTCGACGGTCAGGCTGGTGGGCGGGGTGCCGGTGAGGAACCGCTGCCGTACGGCGCCGTACTCGGCGAGCCGGCCGATGTCGGTGAGGAAGGTGCGGATGCTGATGACGTCCGCCAGGCTCGCGCCGTGCGCCGCCAGCAGCGCGGCGATGGCCTCGAAGACGCCCTGGCTCTGCTCGGTGAGCGTCTCGCCCTCGGCGATCTGGCCGGAGACGAACAGCAGGGCGCTGCCGTCGGCGTGTCCGACCCGGGCGACCTGGGAGTAGTAGGGGCTGAGCGGCTGGGGCGCGTCGGCGGGGTTGTCGACGGTGACCTGCACGGTGTTGTTCATGCTGTTCCTCACGCGGGGACGGTGGTGCGGGTACGGATCCGGGCGGCGGCCCGGGAGAGGTCGGCGGCGGCGACGCCGGGATCCTGCGCCGCGTGCCGGAGTGCGGCCGACACGGCCTGCACGGCGGGTAGTTGGGTGGTCGCCGTGGCGAGCCCGAGGTCCTTGACCGCCAGCGTGGTGGCGAAGTCGGCGTTCTCGGAGAAGGCGCGGGCGACCGCTCCGGCGAGCGGGCCGTCGGCGAGCGCGGCGTGGGCGGTGTCGCCGTCGATGCCGAGGGCGTCGGCCAGCCGCAGCGTCTCGGCGACGAGCGCGACGCCGCTGATCACGGCGGTGTTGACGACCAGTTTGAGCGCGGCGCCGGAACCGGCCGGACCGGTGCGGGTGACGGTGCCCAGGCGGGCCAGGATGTGCTCGACCCCGGCCGTCGCGCCGCCCGCGAGGATACCGAGGCTGCCGTCGGCGGCCCGGTCGGTGCTGCCGGTGACCGGGGCGTCCACGAGGACCACCCGGCCGCCGAGGCGCGCGGCCAGCGCGTGCACGGCGTCCGGGCCGACGGTCGACATCTCCACCCAGTGCACGCCCTCGGGCAGCGCGGGCAGGACCGCGTCGGCGACCTCGGTGAGCGCTTCCGGACCGGCCAGCATGGTGATCACGACGTCGGCGTCCCGGACCGCGTCGGCGGGGCGGGCGGCGTGGGCCGCACCCTCGGCGACCAGCGGGCCGGTCCTGGCCGCCGTACGGTTCCAGACGGTCAACGGGTGCCCGGCGGCGAGGAGTCGGCGGGCCATGGGCGTGCCCATGCGGCCGAGCCCCAGAAAGGCGATCTTCTCCCTGTGCTCCATGCCGTCGACGCTAAGGTCGGCCCCATGATGCGACAAGCGAATCTCTGGCATGGCTGAGATGCCGGACCTGCATGCCGGGAACGGGCCGGGACACGACAGGGCCGGGGACGACGGCGCCGCGCCCGACCTGTCCACCCTCTGGCTGCGGGTGTTCCTCGAAGTGACCCGGCACGGGTCGTTCACCGTGGCGGCGCGGACGCTGGGCTGGACCCAGTCGGCGGTGTCCCGGCAGATCTCCGCGCTCGAATCGGCGCTCGGCGGCACCCCGTTGTTCGACCGGCTGCCGCGCGGGGTGCGGCTCACGGAGGCGGGGCGGACACTCGCCCCGCACGCGCAGGCCGTCGCCGAGTCGCTGCACGGCGCGGTGCGCGAGCTGACGGCGCTGCGCGAGGCGACGGGCGGGCGGCTGCGGTTCGGCGCGTTCGCCTCGGCCGACGCGGCGCTGGTGCCGTGGGCGCTGGCTGCCTTCCGGGCCCGGCGGCCCGGCGTACGGGTCACCCGCGAGGAGGGCCTGACCGCCCGGCTGCTGGACCGGCTGACCGCCGGGCATCTGGACCTCGCGGTCGTCTCGACGACCGGAGGGGCCCCACTGGAGACGTACGCGCTGCACCACCTGCTCGACGAGTCCCTGTACGTCGCCGTCCCGGCCGGGCACCCCCTGACGGACCGCACCGGGCCGGTCCGGCTGCGTGAACTCGCCGACGCCGACTGGGTGTCGGGCAGTTCCCGCCCGGAGGGCACCCTGCTCGACGCGGCGCTGCGCGCGGGTTTCCGGCCGCGGGTCGCCCACGTCGTGGCCGAGTGGACCGCCAAACAGGGCTATGTGGCGGCCGGTCTCGGGGTGGCCCTGGTCCCGGCGCTCGCCGCCGCGTCCGTACGGCCCGACGTCACCCTGCTCCCGGTACGGGACAAGGACGCCCCGGCCCGGGCGGTGTACGCGGCGACCGTGCGGGGGCGGTCGCCGTCGCCGGCCGCGGAGGCGTTCATCGGCGTGCTGCGGGAGGCGGCGGTGGCGGTCATGGGGACGGGGCGGGGGCGGGGGCGGGGCTGAAGGGGGCGCGCGGTGCCGCGCGGGGGCCTGCCTGGCGAGGCGGCGAGCCCTGACGGGACTGCTGCGCATACTGCTGCGCGTCCTGCGAGTGCTGCGGGTCCTGCGAGTGCTGCGAGTGCTGCGGGTCCTGCGAGTGCTGCGAGTGCCGCTGGTCCGGGATGAGCGCCGGCCCGCTGTCCGTCCCGCTCCCGCCCGTGCCCCCGTCGCCCCGCCCCCCGTCCGACTCGTCGTCCGCTCCCTCGCCCGTCTCCTCGTCCAGCAGGTCGCGGGCGAGCAGGGTGGCGCCCGCGACCGCGCCCGGCATGAGGAACACGGCGACGAACGGCACGAGGAAGGCCAGGCCCAGCGGGGTGCCGAAGCCCCAGACCAGCGTCTTGCGCGAGCGCAGCAGCCGCAGCCGGGCGCGGAGTTCGACGCCCCTGCGCTGGAGGGCGACGGCGGCCAGTTCCTCGGTGAGGAAGAAGCCGGTGACGAAGAAGCCGATCACCGGCACGAGTGTCTGGCCGACGAACGGCAGGAAGCCCAGGGCGAACAGCAGCACGCCCCACAGCACGGCCCGGACGAGGACGCGGAGGCTGTCGCGGCCGGATACCCACAGTTCGCGCCCGAGCGAGAGACCGGACTCGGGCGCCGTGCCGTCCGGGGAGACGTCCCGGTCGACCTGTTCGGAGAGGTTCTCGTAGAAGGGCTGGCCGACCAGCAGGGTGACGGCGGTGAAGGTGACGACGGCCAGCAGCAGGGCGAGGGCGAACAGCACCGCCGTGAGGAAGCCGCGGAAGAGGCCGAGCCAGGGGCTCGGCCAGCCGTCGGCGAAGGGGGTGGCCCAGCCGACGGCGTCCGCGCCCCACAGGGCGAGCGCGGTGAGCGCCACGGCGTACAGGACGAGGGTGATCAGGCCGGGGAGCAGCCCGAAGCCGAACGACCTCCGGTGCCGGGCCATCCACCGCTGGCCCTTCAGGAGATACCCGAAACCCACCCCGAGATCACGCATGGGGCCACTGTAGCGAGGGGTCCCGGAAGCCCCGGCTCCCCCCGGGCATGCGACGACGGCGGCCGCACCCCACGTCCAGAGGTGCGACCGCCGCCGTCTTGGGCAACGACCGGTTCAGGCCAGCGTCACGGTGATGTTGCCCCGGGTCGCCTTGGAGTACGGGCACACCTGGTGCGCCTTCTCCACGAGGCTCTTGGCGGTGGCCGCGTCGACGTTCGGGATGGCGGCCGAGATCTCGACGATGATGCCGAACCCGTCCTCGTTCTTGCCGATGCCGACCTTCGCGGTGACGGTCGAGCCGGAGATGTCGGCGCCCTCCTGGCGGGCGACGACGCCGAGGGCGCCCTGGAAGCAGGCGCTGTAGCCGGCGGCGAACAGCTGCTCGGGGTTGGTTCCGGTGCCGCTGCCGCCCATCTCCTCGGGCGGGTTCACGACGACGTCGATCTTGCCGTCGGCGGTGGCGACCCGGCCGTCGCGTCCGCCCTCGGCGGTGGCGACGGCGGTGTACAGGACGTCGGACTGCTGGATGGCCATAGCGTGCGTCTCCTCCTCGGTCCGCCGCGACTCGCGCCCACGGTCGCCAGCGGTTTCGGAAAGAAGTTACCGCATGTCGGAAATTCAGGGAACGCCTGCCCGGCGGGGAGCGCCGCCCGGCGGACGACGCCGGCCCGGCGGGGACCACCTGCCGGGCCGGGGGGACCGCCTGCCCGGCGGCTCAGAGCTTGACGACCATCTTTCCGGTGTTGTCGCCGCGCAGCACCCCGAGGAAGGCCTCCAGGGTGTTCTCCACCCCTTCGACGAACGTCTCGCGGTACTTCAGCTCACCCGAGCGCACCCACGGGCCGACCTCCCGCACGAACTGCGGCTGGAGGTCGTAGTGGTCGCCCACGAGGAAGCCCTCGATCCGGCCGCGGGTCTGGATCAGCCGGGCCATGTTCCGCGGGCCGGGGGCGGGCTCGGTGTTGTTGTAGACCGAGATGGCGCCGCAGACTGCGATCCGGCCGTCCCGGTTGAGGGAGCCGATGGCGGCCTCCAGGTGGTCGCCGCCGACGTTGTCGAAGTACACGTCGATGCCGTCGGGGGCGGCGGCGCGCAGCTGCTCGGCGACGGGGCCGGCCTTGTAGTTGAAGGCGGCGTCGAAGCCGTACTCGTCGACGAGGAGCTTGACCTTCTCGTCGGACCCGGCCGAGCCGATGACCCGCGAGGCGCCCTTGAGCCGGGCGAGCTGTCCGACCTGGCTGCCGACCGCGCCGGCCGCGCCGGAGACGAAGACGGCGTCGCCCTCCTTGAAGGAGGCGGTGCGCAGCAGGCCCGCGTAGGCGGTCAGGCCGGTCATGCCGAGCACCCCGAGGTACGTCGACAGCGGCGCGGCCTCGGGGTCGACCTTGACTGCGTGGGCGGCGTCCACGGCCGCGTACTCGCGCCAGCCGCCGAAGTGCAGGACGTGGTCGCCGACCGCGATGCCCTCGGCACGGGAGGCGACGACCTCACCGACGGCTCCGCCCTGCATGGGCTCGTTCAGCTCGTAGGGGGCCACGTACGACTTGGCGGCACTCATCCGGCCGCGCATGTACGGGTCCACGGAGAGGTACTCGTTCCGTACGAGGACCTGGCCCTCGCCCGGCTGCGGCAGCTCGGCCTCCACCAGGGCGAAGTCCTCGGGCTTCGGCCAGCCGACCGGACGGCTGAGCAGGTGCCATTCGCGGCTGACGGCGGGAAGTGTGGGGGTGTCGGACACGGGGGCGCCTCTCGTCGGTGCGGCTCGGCCCGTCCGGGCGGAGCGGAATACTTCAGTACCTGAAACAACCATGCGCCTGGATATTTCAGGTTGTCAAGTAAGCGGGTACCCTGGACGCCATGGTCCCCACTCCCCCGCACACCCGCCGCCCCGACGCCCTGACCATGGAGGTCGTCGAGCTGATCGGTGACGTCGTGGCCCGGTTCTACGCGGACTACGAGGAGGCCGCGGGCGAGCACGCGCTGACCGGCCCGCAGGCGCGGCTGCTGAGCCTGCTGTCGCTGGAGCCGCTGCCGATGCGGAAGCTGGCGCAGAAGCTGAAGTGCGAGCCGTCGAACGTGACGGGGATCGTGGACCGCCTGGAGGCGCGCGGCCTGGTGGAGCGGCGGCCCGATCCGGCCGACCGGCGGGTGAAGCTGGCGGCGGCGACAGAGGACGGGCGCCGGGTGGCCCGGGACCTGCGGGAGGGGCTGCGCTTCGCGCGCGAGCCGCTGGCGGCGCTGAGCGACACCGAGCGGAGCGTGCTGCGGGACCTGCTGCGGCGGATGGTGGGCGACGGGGCCGCCTGAGCGGACCTGAGCGGCTACGCCCCCGCGTGCGCGACTCCTGCTCCTGCCTGTGCGACTGCTACGTGCACCACCACAGGAACCGGTTGCACGTGTGCGTCGGCGTCGGGGACGGGTGCGGTGCCGGTGCCGACGAGGTCGGCGCGGCCGGGGACTGCGGGGCGTCCGGAGCCGCCGGGGTCGGTGCGCCGCCTCCGGAGGTGCCGCCCGCGCCGGTCACCGCGCCCGCCGGTGACGTCACCGAGCGGCCGGGCGCGCCCTGCCCGCTCGCACCCGGCCGGGGCTTCGTGTCCGTCCCGGAGGCGGACGGCGAGGCCTGACCCGAGGCCGACGCCGAGGCCTTCCCCGCGCGCACACTCGCACTGTCCCCGGAGGCGTCACCGAGCGGCCGTGCCGTGCCCGTCGCACCCCTGTCCGCGTCCGGGCTCGCGGTGCCGCCGTCGGCCGCCGCGTCGCCCGCCGCCTCGGGGCCCGGTCCCGCCAGGCCCGGCAGGACGGGTGCGTCGGAGCCCAGTTCGGCCAGGCTCAGCCCGCCCGCCGCGAGCACGAACCCCGCGGTGATCAGCAGGACCTTGCGGCGGCGCCTGCGATGGGCCGCGGCCTTGCGGTCACGGCGGCTCGCCCTCCCGGCGCGGCTCCCGCCCGTACGCTCGTCGGTGCTTGCGTCCGGGTGCCCGTCGGCGCTTCCGCCGGTGTGCCCGTCGGCGCTTACGCCCGTACGCCCGTCGGTACTCCCGCCCGTGCGCCCGTCGGCGCTTACGCCCGTACGCCCGTCGGTACTCCCGCCCGTGCGCCCGTCGGCGCTTACGCCCGTACGCCCGTCGGTGCTCCCGCCAGGGCCGCCCGCGCTCCCGCCCTGCCGTGCCCGGCGGCGTGCCGCGCGGCCCGGCGCCGGGGCGTGGCCGGCGTCGCCGTCCAGCTGCTCCGTGGCCGCGAACTCGGCGTACCGCGCGGGGGGTTCGGCCTCCTCCGCGTGCGCCGGGAGGGACTCGGCCGGGGTGCCGCACCCCGGGCAGGCGAGGGCGCCGTTGAGATGGCGTCGGCAGGGGTGGCAGTAGTTCATGACGCGGGAAGACTAAGTTCCGGGCGGGTGCCGTTCCTAGGGGCGTCTGTGAAGGTTCCGTGGGGAACGAGCGGGCTTGCCGAAACCGTTACCGGTCCGCCCCATTGACACTCCCCGCACCCCGTCCTTACTGTCACGCCAGCATTTCGAACGCGTGACGAAATATCGAACACAGTGAAGGGCAACCGCCGTGCGCATCACCGGAATCAGCACACACGTGGTCGGGACGCCGTGGCGCAACCTGACCTACGTCCAGGTGCACACCGACGAGGGGATCACGGGGGTCGGCGAGACCCGGATGCTGGGTCACACCGACGCGCTGGTCGGCTACCTGCGGGAGGCCGAGGCCAACCACATTCTCGGTGCCGACCCCTTCGCCGTCGAGGACCTCGTGCGCAGGATGAAGTACGGCGACTACGGCCGCGCGGGCGAGATCGTCATGTCCGGCATCGCGGTCGTGGAGATGGCGTGCTGGGACATCAAGGGCAAGGCGCTGGGCGTCCCGGTCTGGCAGTTGCTCGGCGGGAAGGTGACCGACAAGGTCAAGGCGTACGCCAACGGCTGGTACACGACCGAGCGGACCCCCGAGGCGTACCACAAGGCCGCGCAGGGGGTCATGGAGCGCGGGTACCGGGCGCTGAAGATCGACCCGTTCGGCACCGGGCACTTCGAGCTGGACCACGAGCAGACCCTCTACGCCGTCTCGCTGATCGAGGCCGTACGGGACGCCATCGGTCCGGACGCCGAGCTGATGCTGGAGATGCACGGCCGCTTCTCCCCCGCCACCGCCGTCCGGCTCGCCCGGGAGATGGCGCCCTTCAAGCCGGCCTGGCTGGAGGAGCCGGTGCCGCCGGAGAACCTGAAGGCGCTGGAGAAGGTCGCCGCGAAGGTGGACGTACCGGTCGCCACGGGTGAACGCATCCACGACCGGATCGAGTTCCGCGAGCTGTTCGAGAGCCAGGCCGTCGACATCATCCAGCCGGACGTCGGCCACATCGGCGGCATCTGGGAGACCCGCAAGCTGGCGGCCACCGCCGAGACGCACTACATGCTGGTGGCCCCGCACAACGTCGGCGGGTCCGTGCTGACCGCCGCCTCCCTCCAGGTCGGGTTCACCTCCCCCAACTTCAAGATCCTGGAGCACTTCAACGACTTCGCGGACGCGGAGATCAAGAAGGTGGTCAAGGGCGCCCCGCAGGTCGACCCGGAGGACGGCTGCTTCCACCTCTCCCAGGCGCCCGGCCTCGGGGTGGAGCTGGACGTCGACGCGGCGGCCGAGTTCCCGCAGCAGCAGGCCCGGTTCGACCTGTGGGCCGAGGGCTGGGAGACGCGCAGGCCCAAGGGCACCCAGTGAGCACCGCCGTCGTCGTCCAGGCGCCGGGCGAGCACCGGCTCGCCCCGCACACGCCCCGCGAGCCGGGTCCGGGCGAGGCCCTGGTCGCGGTGCACGCGGTCGGCGTCTGCGGCAGCGACCGCGAGGTGTACCAGGGCAACCGGCCCGAGGGGTACGTCCGTTACCCGCTCACGCCCGGCCACGAGTGGTCCGGCACGGTGCGCGCGGTGGGCGCGGGGGTGCCCGGCGGGCTGGTCGGCCGCAAGGTCGTCGGGGAGGGCTTCCGCAACTGCCAGGTCTGCGACCGCTGCCACGCCGGCCAGACCACCCTGTGCACCGCCGGGTACGAGGAGACCGGCTTCACCCAGCCCGGCGCGATGGCGGGCACGCTCACGCTGCCGGCCCGGCTGCTGCACGTCCTGCCCGACGGCGCCGACCTGACCGCCGCCGCCCTGCTGGAGCCCGCCGCGTGCATCGCCGCCGCCGTGCTGAAGGCCGGGGCCCGGCCGGGCGAGCGGGTGGCCGTGGTCGGCACCGGCACGCTCGGGATGTTCGCCGTGCAGTTCCTGAAGGCCCTCTCCCCCGCCGAGCTGCTGGTGGTGGGCGTCCACGACGAGCGGGAGGCGCTGTCGCGGCGGTTCGGCGCCACGGACTTCCGTACCAAGGACGATCCCACGTTGCCGGACGGCTTCGACGCGGTCGTCGAGACCGCCGGGTCCGCGGACGCGGCGCGCGCCGCCGCCGCGCTGCCGCGGCGCGGCGGACGGCTGGTGCTGACGGGCATCCCGGCGCCGGGCGCCGAAGGACTCGACCCGACCGACCTGGTGGTGCGGCAACTGGAGGTGCACACCGTCTTCGGGGCGCCGCCGGACGCCTGGGCGCACACCGTCCGGGTGTTCGCGGCCGGCCTGCTCGATCCGCTGCCCCTGGTCACCCACGAACTCCCCCTCACCGAGTTCGCGCGCGCCGTCGAGCTGGCCGGGTCCGGTGATCCCGGGGTCGGCAAGGTCCTGCTGCGCCCGTGAACCGTGCACCGGTCCGCCCGCGGCCGTTTACCGGTCCGTGCGTCGCCGTACGCCGGGCCTTTCCTGACCGTACGCCGGTCGCGGGGCGACCCGAGGGCCCGCTGACCGCGGTGTACCACCACTCCTTTCCACGCCCTGAGCAGCGAACCCTGTTCGACATACCGGACGGACGCGCGGCTCGCTCAAGACCTTTAAGGACAGCTCGTGACCGACGCTCCCGACACGGCAGCCCGCAGGCCCGGTGAGCCGGCGCTCACCGCGCTCGGCCTGGCCGCCCCCGCCCCCGATCCCGCCGACGCCTCCCCGCACACCTTCCCCGGCGGGGGCCGCTGGCGCACCGAGATCCCCTCGTGCGAGGGCCCCGAGGCGCTGGCGGTGGTCCTGAAGGAGTCCTCGCGGCTCGACGTCCCGATCCACCGGATCAGCCAGGGCAGCGGCGTGTGGATGCTGACCGACGCCGAGATCACGGAGATGGTCGAGGCGACCGCCGAACGCGGCATCGAGCTGTGCCTGTTCACCGGTCCGCGCGGCACCTGGGACACCGGCGCCTCGGTGCGCTCCGACTCGCGCGGCGCGGGGCCGCGCGCCCGCGGCCACGACGCGGTCGCCGGGTGCGTCGAGGACGCGGTACGGGCGACGGAACTGGGCGTCAAGTGCCTGCTCGTGGCCGACGAGGGCGTGCTGTGGACGCTGCACCGGGCGCGGCTGGCCGGCCTCGTCCCGGCCGACACCACCCTGAAGGTGTCCGCGCTGATCGGTCCGGTCAACCCGGCCTCGTACGCCGTCTACGAGCATCTGGGCGCCGACTCCGTCAACGTGCCCAGCGACCTGACGCCGGCTCACCTCACGGAGATCCGGCGGGTGTCGGCGGCGCCGATGGACATGTACATCGAGGCCCCGGACGACCTCGGCGGCTATGTGCGGATGTACGAGGTCGCGGAGCTGATCCGGCGCGGGGCGCCGCTGTACCTGAAGTTCGGGCTGTCCAAGGCGCCCGGCATCTATCCGTACGGGCACCAGTTGCGCGAGGTGACGCTGGCGAGCGCGCGGGAGCGGGTGCGGCGCGGCAGGCTGGCGCTCGACCTGCTGGAGCGGCACGGAGCGGGCGGTGACATGGCGCCGCTGGGCTCCCGGCTGCCGGGCGCGCTCACCCGCTTCGACACACCGGCATAACGTTCCGGAAACTGAGCTTCACAGAAGCCGACACAGCCGCGCACAATCCCACACATCTGTTCCCGGTCCCTCAGGGCACCGTTCGCCGCACCACTGCCCGGCACGACCCACCTGGCACCACGGCACCACGGCAATACCGGCACCACCGGCACCACCGGCACCACCGGCACCACCGGCACCACCGGATCCACCGGATCCACGGCACCACCGGCACCACGCCAGGGACCACGGCACCACAGCACCACAGCACCACAGCACCACAGCACCACCCCCAGCGTCGCCGCACCGCCCCGCACCGCCTGCACCGCCCCGCACCGCCTGCACCACCCCGCACCGCCTGCACCGCACCGCACGCACCGCCGGACCCACCCCGCACCCACATCAAGGATGATGACCATGCGCAACCGCAGAGCCGCACTCGCCGCGACGGCCACCGCCGCCTCCCTCGCCCTGGCCCTGTCCGCCTGCGGACAGAACAGCGACGGCGGCAGCAAGGAGGACAAGAGCAGCAGCAAGGGCGGGACGATCGGCGTCGCGATGCCGACCAAGTCCTCCGAGCGGTGGATCTCCGACGGCAAGAACGTCGTCAAGGACCTGGAGGCCAAGGGCTACAAGGCCAAGCTGGTCTACGGCGAGGACGACCCGGACACCCAGGTCTCGCAGATCGAGAACCTGATCACCCAGGGCGTCAAGGGCCTCATCGTCGCGGCCATCGACAACAAGTCCCTGAACAACGTGCTCCAGCAGGCCGCCGACGCCAAGATCCCGGTGATCTCCTACGACCGGCTGATCCTGGGCACCAAGAACGTCGACTACTACGCCTCCTTCGACAACGAGAAGGTCGGCCGGCTCCAGGGCACGTACATCGCGCACCGGCTCGGCCTGGACAGCGGCAAGACGGGCCCGTTCAACATCGAGCTGTTCGCCGGCTCCAACGACGACAACAACACCCGCTACTTCTTCAACGGCGCGATGAGCGTGCTCAAGCCGTACATGGACAAGAAGCAGCTGGTGGTCAGGTCCGGCCAGACGCAGCTCAACAAGGTGACCACCCTGCGCTGGGACGGCGCCACCGCCCAGCGGCGGATGGACGACATCCTCACGTCCTCGTACAAGAGCGAGAAGGTCGACGCCATCCTCTCGCCGTACGACGGCATCTCCATCGGTGTGCTGTCCGCGCTGAAGTCGGACGGCTACGGGTCCGGCAGCAAGCCGCTGCCCGTCATCACCGGGCAGGACGCCGAGCTGGCCTCCGTGAAGTCGATCATCGCGGGCCAGCAGACGCAGACCGTCTACAAGGACCTGCGCAAGCTCGCCGACGTCGCCTCCACCATGGTCGACGACCTCATCAACGGCAAGAAGCCGCAGGTCAACGACACCAAGTCGTACGACAACGGGACCAAGGTCGTGCCCTCCTACCTGCTCCAGCCGGTGAGCGTCGACAAGAGCAACTACGAGGACGTCCTGGTCAAGGGCGGCTACTACACCGACGCCCAGCTGGGCAAGTAAACCCGCCGCACCCACCGAACCGACCGACTGGAAGGCACGACCATGGCGGGACCCGTCCTGGAAATGCGCTCGATCGTCAAGACCTTTCCCGGTGTCAAAGCGCTGTCGGACGTCACCCTGACCGTCCGTCAGGGCGAGGTCCACGCCATCTGCGGGGAGAACGGCGCCGGCAAGTCCACCCTGATGAAGGTGCTCTCCGGCGTCCATCCGCACGGAAGTTACGAGGGCGAGGTCCTCTTCGAGGGGGAGGCCTGCCGGTTCCGGGACATCCGGGCCAGCGAGCAGCACGGCATCGTCATCATCCACCAGGAGCTGGCGCTGGTGCCGTACCTGTCCATCGCGGAGAACATCTTCCTCGGCAACGAGCACGCCACCCGCGGGTTCATCAACTGGACTGACACGCTCAAGCACGCCGCCGAGCTGCTGCGCCGCGTCGGCCTGAACGAGCACCCGGAGACCCGGGTCTCCGACATCGGGGTCGGCAAGCAGCAGCTGGTGGAGATCGCCAAGGCGCTGTCGAAGTCCGTGAAGCTGCTCATCCTGGACGAGCCGACGGCCGCCCTCAACGACGAGGACAGCGACAAACTCCTCGATCTCATCCTGGAGTTGAAGAACCAGGGCATCACCTCGATCATCATCTCCCACAAGCTGAACGAGATCCGCAAGGTCGCCGACTCGGTGACGATCCTGCGCGACGGCCGCACCATCGAGACCCTCGACGTGAAGGCGGCCACGACGACCGAGGAGCGGATCATCGCCGGCATGGTCGGCCGCGACCTGGACAACCGCTTCCCCGAGCGCACCCCGCACCGGCCGGAGGAGGGTGCGGCGCCCGCCCTGGAGATCCGCAACTGGACCGTGTTCCACCCGATCGACCAGCAGCGCAAGGTCGTCGACGACGTGTCGATCCAGGTGCGCCGCGGGGAGATCGTCGGCATCGCGGGCCTGATGGGCGCGGGCCGCACCGAACTGGCCATGAACGTCTTCGGCCGCTCCTACGGACGCTACGCGGGCGGCACGGTCCTCAAGGACGGCACCGAGATCCGCACGAAGAGCGTCGCGGAGGCGGTCGGGCACGGCATCGCGTACGTCACCGAGGACCGCAAGCACTACGGCCTGAACCTCATCGACACCATCAACCGCAACATCTCGCTGACCGCCCTGCGGAAGGTCGCCAAGCGGGGTGTGGTGGACGAGCACGAGGAACGCCAGGTCTCCGAGGGCTTCCGCAAGTCCATGAACATCAAGGCGCCCACCGTGTTCGAGCCGGTGGGCAAGCTGTCCGGCGGCAACCAGCAGAAGGTCGTCCTCAGCAAGTGGATCTTCTCGGGTCCCGACGTGCTGATCCTGGACGAGCCGACGCGGGGCATCGACGTGGGCGCCAAGTACGAGATCTACACGGTCATCGACCAACTGGCCGCCCAGGGCAAGGCGGTCGTCTTCATCTCCTCCGAGCTGCCGGAGCTGCTCGGGATGTGCGACCGCATCTACACCATGTCCGCCGGCCGGCTGACCGGCGAGGTGCCGCGGGCCGAGGCCACCCAGGAAGTGCTGATGCGTCGGATGACGAAGGACACCCAGGACAAAGAGGTAACGCGATGAGCACGGATGTGACCGCCAAGAGCCCGGCCCCGGCGCCGCCGGGCGGCAGCGGAGCGGCGGCCGGCGGCGGCCTGCTCCAGATGATGCTGAACGGACTGCGCCGCAACATGCGCCAGTACGGCATGCTGATCGCGCTGGGTCTGATCGTCATCCTCTTCGAGGCATGGACCGGCGGCGACCTGCTGCTGCCGCGCAACGTGTCCAACCTGGTCCTGCAGAACAGCTACATCCTGATCCTCGCGATCGGCATGATGCTGGTGATCATCGCGGGGCACATCGACCTGTCGGTCGGCTCACTCACCGCGTTCGTCGGCGCCTTCGCGGCCGTGCTGACCGTGGAGCACCACATGGCCTGGCCGGTCGCGCTGGTGCTGTGCCTGGTGGTGGGCGCGGTCGCGGGTTCCGTCCAGGGATTCCTGATCGCCTACTTCGGCATACCGTCGTTCATCGTGACGCTCGCCGGGATGCTGATCTTCCGGGGCCTGACGGAGATCCTCCTCGCGGGTCAGACCCTCGGCCCCTTCCCGAACGGCCTGCAGAAGATGGGCAACGGGTTCCTGCCCGAGGTCGGCCCCAACACCAACTACCACAACATCACCCTGCTGCTGGGCCTCGTCCTGATCGTCTTCACGGTCGGGCAGGAGGTCCGTGACCGCCGGCGCCAGCAGGAGTTCTCCCTCGACGTGCCGCCGTTCAAGCTGTTCCTGCTCAAGCTCGTCGCCATGGTCGCCGCGATCCTCGTCGTCACGATGCTGCTGGCCAGCTACAAGGGCGCGCCGATCGTGCTGCTGGTCCTCGGTGTGCTGGTGGTCGGCTACGGCTACGTGATGCGCAACGCGGTCTTCGGCCGCCACATCTACGCGATCGGCGGCAACCTGCCGGCGGCCAAGCTGTCCGGCGTGAAGGACAAGAAGGTCACCTTCTACGTCTTCCTGAACATGGGCGTGCTCGCGGCCCTGGCCGGTCTGGTGGTCGCGGCCCGGCTGAACGCGGCGTCCCCGAAGGCGGGCCTGAACTTCGAACTGGAGGCCATCGCCTCCTCGTTCATCGGCGGCGCGTCCATGAGCGGCGGTGTCGGCACCGTGCTCGGCGCGATCATCGGCGGTCTCGTCCTCGGCGTCCTGAACAACGGCATGAACCTCCTCAGCGTCGGCACCGACTGGCAGCAGGTCATCAAGGGCCTCGCCCTGCTGGCCGCGGTCGGCTTCGACGTGTGGAACAAACGCAAGTCCGGTTCTTGACCCAGACGGGCCCCGCCGGACATCGCTCCGGCGGGGCCCCTTCCTTTGACGTCCTTCCAACGGGAGCCGCACATGTCGCACACGGAACTGAACAGGCGCACGGTCATCGCCGGTGCAGCGGCGGCGGGCCTCGCCGCGAGCGCGCTGGGCGGCACCGCCCACGCCGCCGGGCGGGAGCCCTCCTCCGGGGCCCGGAAACCGGTCAGGGAGCTCTTCGGCACCCTCGCCGACGGCACGAAGGTCCACCGCTGGTCGCTGGCGAACGGCGGCACCCGGCTGAAGGTCCTCTCCTACGGCGGCATCGTCCAGTCGCTGGAGATCCCCGACCGCCACGGCCGCTACGCCAACGTGTCCCTCGGCTACGACAACCTGGACGCCTACGTCGCCGGTACCACGTTCTTCGGGGCCGCCATCGGCCGCTACGGCAACCGCATCGCCAAGGGCCGCTTCACCCTCGACGGCAAGGACTACCAGCTGTCCGTCAACGACGGCGAGAACAGCCTGCACGGCGGTGCGCGGGGCTTCAACACGAAGGTGTGGGACGTCGAGCCCTTCACCTCCGGCTCCGACGTGGGCCTGCACCTCCACTACGTCAGCCCGGACGGCGAGATGGGCTACCCGGGCACGCTGCGCACGAAGGTGACGTACACCCTCACCCGGCACGGCGACTGGCGTATCGACTACGAGGCCGTCACCGACCGGCCGACCGTCGTCAACCTCACCAACCACACGTACTACAACCTGGCGGGCGAGGGCAGCGGCAGCATCTACGACCACGAGCTGTGGCTGGCCGCCGGACGCTACACCCCGACCGACGCGGGCCTGATCCCCACCGGCGATCTGGTCCGGGTCAAGGGCACGCCCTTCGACTTCACCCGCCCCAAGCAGATCGGCCGGGACATCCGCACCGGCCACCCGCAACTGGTCACCGCGAAGGGCTTCGACCACAACTTCGTGCTGGACAAGGGCGTCACCGCCCGCCCGGTCCACGTGGTCACCCTGCGCGACACGGACTCCGGCCGCACCCTGCGCATCTCCACGGACCAGCCCGGCGTGCAGTTCTACTCGGGCAACTTCCTCGACGGCACCCTGGTCGGCCCCTCCGGCCACACCTACCGCCAGGGCGACGGCCTGGCCCTGGAGACCCAGCACTTCCCGGACTCCCCGAACCACCCCGCCTTCCCGTCGACGGTCCTGCGCCCGGGCCGGACGTACCGGACGACGACGGTCCACTCCTTCGACGCGTGAAGTCGACGCCGCTGCCGACGAGTTGAGCGCTGCCGGCGGTCGGCCGAGCTGCCCCCTCAGTCCCCCCGCACGTCCACGGCGTAGCCGTCACCGCAGCCCTCGAAGATGCTCGGGGTGCCGTGCGTGACGACCAGGACGTAGGAGTCCGGGATGAGGGGGCACTCGACCTCATGCCACTGGACGGCCAGGAAGGTCCAGACGACCGCCAGGACCAGTCCGACAACCCCTCCGACGCTGTACCGCCGCTCCGCCATACGGGCCCCTCCCCCTCGGCCCGCGTACGGGCACAAGCCCATGCTGGGGGTGCCGCTCACCGCGGCGCAAGAACCCTGCGCGCACGGCGCCGTCCTGGTGGCAGCCAGGGCACGCCGCTCCAAGACCTCATCTCCTGAAGCGCCGGTCGGCAACCGCCGCCGCGGGGGCTTTCGTCGCTCTCGCGGTACCCCCTCGATCGGTTCATCGGACTGGTTCGGTTTGCATCGCCTGTGTGCCCACGACGGTCAGCAGCGCGAGTTTCTCGGCGGTGCCGGTCCCGGCCCGTGGGGTGAACCAGAGCAACCGCCGGCGGCCGTCCTCGCTGAAGAGGCTGAGGCAGTCGAGGTCGAGCATGCCGACGGTGGGGTGGACGATCCGCTTGCGCTCGTCCCTGCGCACGCCCACGTCCTGGTCGGCCCAGAGCGCCTGGAACTCCGGCGACCGCCGCAGCAGCTCGCCCACCAGCTCGGTCGCCTCGGCGTCGCCCGGGCTGCGTCGCCCGACTGCCGCGCGCAGGTCGGCGACGAACGAGCGTGACTGCGGGGCGAGGTCCTCCTGCGGGTAGATCTGCCGCGAGGCCGGGTCGGTGAACCATCGGTAGATGAAGCTCGCCCCGCGGCCGTGGTGCGCGGACAGGTCACCGAGCATCGCGACGGCGAGCGGGTTCTGGACCAGAACGGTGTGCAGGTCGGTGCACACCATCGCCGGGGTCCCGTCGATTCGCGCCAGCAGGTCGAGCATCGCGGGGTGGACGTGTGCCGTCGTCCCGCCCTGGTTCGGGACCAGGCGGTTCGCCAACCGGTACAGGTGGTCGCGTTCGTCGCGACTGAGGCGCAGGGCGCGGGCGAGCGCGGCGAGCATCTGGTCGGAGGGCTGCGAGCCGGCACCGCGCTCCAGCTCGGTGTAGTACTCCACCGAGGCGCCGGCCAGAACGGCGACCTCGTCGCGACGCAGACCGGGGACGCGGCGCCGCGGGCCGGGCGCGAGCCCGACCTCCTCGGGGCGGATCCGCTCGCGTCGCGAACGCAGGAAGCCACCGAGTTCCGAGTACCTCGTGTTCGACATGGACACAGCCTCCCTGGGCGGCGCCGTCGGTGCCAGGGGATGGCGTCCCCACCTTCGGAAGCAACTGTCGCGGGTGCGCGCCGCGCCACAGAGTGGACGCCATGAACACCTCACCGACTGACACACTCACTGACTCCGGCGCATCGCCGGTCGCCGGAAAGACGGTCCTGATCACCGGTGGCACGAGCGGGATCGGCGCCGCGACCGCCCGGCTCCTGCTCGGGCGCGGCCACCGGGTCTCCGTCACCGGGCGCGACCCCGGCCGGCTCAAGGCCTTCGTCGACGAGGTCGGCCACGCGGACCGCGTCCTGGGCCTGGTGGCGGATGCCTCCGACTGGGACTCCACGAACACGGCGGTCACCAGCACGGTGGAGCGCTTCGGGTCGCTCGACGCGGCGATCGCGAACGCGGGCGGCGCGTCCGCGGATCACTTCCGGACGGGCAGTGCAGGCGTCGTCGACGGCGGCGATCCGCAGCTGTGGGCACCGATGGTGCTCACCAACGTGCTCGGCCCGGCCCTGCTGGCCAAGGCGACCCTGCCCCACCTCGAGCGGTCCCGCGGCCGGCTGGTGCTCATCGGCAGCGTGGCCGGAATCAAGAACAGCCCGGGCAACCTCTACTCCGCCACGAAGTGGGCGGTGGTCGGCTTCGCCGAGAACCTCCGCCTGCACGCCACGACCCGCGGCATCGGAGTCACGGTCGTGAACCCGGGCATGATCGACACCGGATTCTGGCACGGCCAGGCTCCCCCCATCGCGATGAGCCCGGATTCGGTGGCCGAGGCGATCGGCTTCGCGCTCGACCAGCCGGCGGGCGTCGACCTCAACACGGTGACGGTCCGTCCGATCGGCCAGCCCGCCTGACTCCGGGCGGGCAGCGTGCTCACCGGATCGCCGCTGGTAGGCGGTGCGCGGCGGAGGGCCGGTGCGGTGTGTCTGCCCGGCCCTCCATCCGCTCGCCGGGCCGCCGTCCACGTATGCGCGCTACCCCGGGTGGCCGACCGGTACGGGTCCTTCTCAGCGGAGGGCTGTTCGGCCACGGCCCCGGCCCGGCGGCAGGTCGACCTCCGCGCGTACGGTCTTGCCCGGCGGCGGCACCCGGTCCACCACCTCCCACCGGTCGGCGTACGCCCCGACCAGCACCAGCCCGCGCCCGCACTCCGCGAGGCCGTCCGGCGGCGGTACGCACCCCGGACCGGGCGGAAGCGGCGGCCCGCTCCGGGCGTCACTCACCTCGATGCGGACACTCCCCGTCACGAGCGACAGCCGCAGCTCGAAGTCACGGCCCGGGACACGGCCGTGCGTCACGGCGTTCGCGGCCAGCTCCGCCACGATCGCGGCCACGGCCTCGGCGGCCCCGGAGCTGTACGGGACCCCCCAGGCGTCGAGCTGGTTCAGAGCGAGGTGACGGGAGAGGCGCGCACCGCGCGGAGTGGCACTGAGCCGCTGCGCGAACGTACGTACGGTGACGGCTGCTTGGGGAGTGGATGGTGCGGTCATGGCCTCAATCTGCGGCCCGGATCCGGCACTTCACCAGCCCTGACGCGCGTACGCTGCGACTGCGTACACGGTCACTCACTGGACAGTACCGATGACCGACCGTGAGCATGTGCGCGGGAGGTGACTCACAGTGGTGGATGCTGTGGCGGGCAGGGGTGGTGAACCGGAGTCTTCGGACAGTCTCCGTACGTTCGGAGCGGTGGTCCAGGGGCTGCGGGAGCACGCGGGGCTGAGCCGGGAGGAGTTCGGCAGGCACGTCGGCTTCTCCAAACACACGGTGGCATCGGTCGAGCTGGGCAGACGCATGCCGGACGTGGACTTCGTCGAGGCGGCGGAGGGGGTACTGGGGAACACGGGGGCGTTGCGTCGGGCGGCGGGCTTTTTGGAGCGGCAGCCGGGGCTCGCTTCCTGGTTCAGGCGGTGGGCGATCCTGGAGAGGACCGCCATCAGCCTCTTCAACTATGAGTGCCGGATGATCCCTGGCCTTCTCCAGACAGAGCCATACGCACGGCAGTTGTTCACCGACGAGCTGCCACCGCTCACAGACCAGCAGGTCGAGGACAGCTGGGCTGCGCGGGCCGAACGGCAGCGCTTGCTGTGGGAGCGGCCGAACACCGCTTTCAGCTTCATCATCGAAGAGCACGTCCTCCTCCGCCGGACGGGCGGGTCGGAAGTCACCAAAGAGGCGGTCGACCACCTTCTGGAGACGGCCGAACTGCGGAACGTCGAGATCCAGATCATGCCGCTGGTGCAGACGTCACATGCCGGACTGCACGGCCCCATCGCCCTGCTCGAAGCCCCCCAACACAAGTGGTTCGGGTACAGCGAAGGCCAGGAGAGCGGTCAGTTCATCTCCGACCTGAAGGTGATCAGCGTGCTCCATGGCAGGTATGCCAGGATGCGTTCGCAGGCACTCACCATGCAGGACTCCGTGAGCCTGTTGCAACGGATGCGAGGAGACCTATGAACACCGCCGAACTGGCCTGGTTCAAGAGCAGCTACAGCAGCGGCTCCGGCGACAACTGCATCGAAGTTGCCCTCACGCCAGTTACCGTCCACGTCCGCGACACCAAGGACCGCCCCCGAGCCTCACTCGCCCTCTCCCCCACTGCCTGGAACGCGTTCCTCACCCACGCCACGCGCTGATCCCTCGGCCTCTGCGTCGGCAATCTCAGCCCCCGCCCTCCTGCGGCTTGGCAACAGGACTCGGGGACATTTGCGGGATCGGCTGGAGGCGTACGTCGGCGGACTGCTGCGGCGCTACGGCTGAGGTGCGAGAGAAGCAGCGCCGAAGGCATGGGCGTGCGATAGGTTGCCCGCCATGACCGACCTCGGAGCCGTCGCCTGGCCGCCTGCCCCGATCAGGACGGACCGGCTCGTGCTCCGCGGGTCCGAGGCCCGGGACCGTACGGCGTTCATCGAGCTGTTCGCCTCGCCCGAGGTGGGCGCCTACCTCGGTGGCCCTCGACCTCGTGCCGAACTCGACCGCGCGGTGCCCGAGGTGCCCGGGAGGCGCCCCGGCCTTTTCGTGGTCGATCTCGACGGAACGATGATCGGCGTGATCACGCTCGACCGGCGCGACGCGGAGCGTCCGGGACACGTCCGTCCGGACGCCGGGGAGACCGAACTCGGCTACATGTTCCTGCCGCAGGCGTGGGGACGCGGATACGCCGCCGAGGCATGTGTCGCGGCCCTCGACTGGTTCACCGACACGCTTCCCGGCGAACCGGTGGTGCTCTGCACCCAGACCGCCAACGACCGCTCGATGCGCCTCGCGGCGAAGCTCGGGTTCATCGAGGTGGAGCGGTTCGAGGAGTACGGCGCGGAGCAGTGGTTCGGCGTGCGGTCGTAGGAACCGGAGCGGAAGCGGCGTGTATGAGGAAACCCGACGATCATCACCCGGCGCGGCAAGCAGGAAGCCGTCGTGATCGACGTCCCCTGGCCGTCGGCAACCGCCGCGACGTCCACCGTCAGGTTCCGCAGGTCCGCCGACACAGGCTGCCGACCGTCCACGTCCGCTGCCCGAAGACCGCTCCCGAGCCGCGCTCACCCGCTGCCCCCAGCCCGTCCCCCGCCCCCGCCACGCAGTGACCCCTCACGGGTTCTCCCAGGCCGCCGGTTCCGCTGCCAGGGTGCGGATCGGGGGCGGGAGGGTGCCTGTCGCCATGTCGGCGATCGTGACGCCCTCCAGGATGCGGCGGACGTTGGCGCGCAGGGCGATCCAGAGGGGGAGCAGGGGCTCGGCCGAGCCCGTGTAGGTGAGGCCGGTGGGGCGTTCGCCGCGGACCGAGACGATCGGGCCGTCCACCGCGCGGATCACGTCCGCCACCGTGATCCGCGCCGCCTCGCGGGCCAGGGCGTAGCCGCCGCCCCCGCCGCGCCGGCTGGTGACCAGGCCCGCGCGGCGCAGGTCGCCGAGGATGCCTTCGAGGAACTTGTGCGGAATGCCCTGCTCGGCGGCGACCGTCTCGGCCTTCACGGGGCCCGCCGGGTCCGCTTGCTGCCGTACGGCCAGTTCCAGAACCGCCCGTACCGCGTAGTCCGCCCGTGCCGAGATCCTCATGGGGTCCATTGTGACGTCCGGGACAGTGGAGAATGGCGGGACCCGCGCCCCGTAATATCCGCCCGGGAGGCACTCACCTTGGCGCTCAGCAGACGTACATTCAGCGCCCTCGCGGGCTCCGCCGCGCTCGGTCTCGCGCTGGGCGGCAGCGGCGGGCGGGGGGCGGCGGCGGCGTTCGCGGTGCGCGGTGTGCCGACCGGGCCGCCGCCGCCCGTCCCGGCGGCCGACGGACGGCGGCACACCGTCGGCTTCGACCGCTACTCGCTGCTGGTGGACGGCAGGCGGCTGGTGCTGTGGGCCGGTGAGATGCACCCGTTCCGGCTGCCCAGCCCCTCGCTGTGGCGGGACGTGCTGCAGAAGCTGCGGGCCCTCGGTCACAACGCGGTCAGTGTGCGCGTGGCGTGGAACCAGCACTCGCCCGCCCCGGGGAAGTACGACTTCACGGGGGTGCGGGACCTCGACCTGTTCCTGCGCACGGCCGCCGAGACGGGGCTGTACGTCGTCCTGCGGCCGGGTCCGTACATCGGCGCCGACGTCGACGGCGGCGGGCTGCCCGGCTGGCTGACGGCCGTGGCGGGCACCGCGGGGGCCGCCGACCCCGCGTACCTGGAGCACGCCGAGGAGTGGCTGGGCCGGGTGAACGCGATCGCCGCCCGGCACCTGTTCACCAAGGGCGGCGGGACGGTGCTGCTCTACCAGACCGAGGACGGCGACGACGCCGGCGGCCGGGCCGACCGCACCCGCTCGGCCCGGCTGTACGAGAAGGCGCGCGCCGACGGCATCGACGTGCCCCTCTTCCACGGCGACGGCGGGAGCGGGCGGTGGACGCCGGCGTCCTTCCCCCGGCCGTCGGGGTTCCTGACCGAGGCGGGCGGCGGTGCCGACCCGTGGGGCGGGGCCGTCTTCGGCGGCAAGGGGTACGCCGGGGCACGGCAGGCCCACGGCGCGGCGTACGAGCGGCGCGACCGGCTGACCGACCTGGCCCGGGGCCTGTCCGTGCACACCACGTACATGGCCTTCGGCGGCACGTCCTGGGGCTGGCTGCCCGCGCCGCAGGTCTACACCTCGTACGACTACGGTGCCGCGATCGACGAGGGACGGCAGGTCACCGGGAAGGCGGTGGCCGGGCACCAGATCGGGCACATGCTGCGCCACGTGCCCGACCTCGCCAAGCTGGACCGGGTCGAGGGCGGGACGGCGCGCGGGCTCACCACCTACCACCTGCGCAATCCGGACACGGGCGCCCGGGTGCACGTCCTGCGCAACGACACCGGCAAGGACGTCACCACCACGCTGCCCGCCGCGGGCGAGGACCTGCCGGTGACCGTGGCGGCCGGGGACGCGCGGCTGGCGGTCACCCGGATGCGGCTGGGGCAGCTGAAACTGCGGTACGCCACCGCCCAGCCCATGGCGTACCTCACCGTCGGCCGGCAGGACATCGTGGTGTTCTGCGGGCGGCGCGGCGACTCCGCCCGGGTGGCCCTGGAGGCGGCCGGGGAGCCGATGGTCACCCGGCTGAGCCCGCAGGTCGCGTACGTGTACGAGCGCCAACTGGTGCGCATCACGGTGCCCTTCGGCGCCGGGCTGGCCGGGGCGCGGGTGGAGGCGGGCGAGACCGTCGACCGGGCGGTGCTGATGCTGTTCGCCGACGACCGGACGTCCTCGCGGCTGTGGCCGTGGGAGACGCCGTCGGGCTCGTTGCTGGTGTGCGGGCCGAGGCTGCTGCGCACCGCGACCGTCGAGGGCGGCGTGCTGCACCTCACCGGTGACACCGTGGAGGCCACGAAGCTGGAGGTCTGGGCGCCGCCGGGGGTGACCGCGGTGACGTGGAACGGGCGTCCGGTGCGCACCGCCCCCACCGGCACCGGCAGTCTGCGGTCCGTCGCGCCGCTGGAGGGGGCGCCCAAGGTGGAACTGCCCGCGCTGGGCGGCTGGCGGGCGCGCGCGGAGAACCCCGAGTCCGCGCCCGGTTTCGACGACTCGGCGTGGCAGGCCGCCGACCGGACGTCCTCGTACAGCACCACGCCCGTCCCCGACGGGCAGCCGGTGCTGTTCGCCGACGACTACGGCTTCCACTACGGCGACGTCTGGTACCGGGGCGCCTTCACGGACGCGTCGGGCATCGAGTCGGTGTCCCTGGCGCACAGCACGGGCACGCAGGGGCTGCTGATGGCGTGGCTGGACGGGGAGCCGCTGGGCACGCACCGCATGCCGGTGCCGCGGGCGGACGCGGCCGGCCGGGGCACGTGGACCAAGACCGCCGTCCTCGCCGTGCCCGAGCGGCTGCGTACCGGTGGCCGGCACGTGCTGTCGGTGCTGGTGCGGCCGATGGCGCACGACCAGGACGGCGCGGCGCGCGACACCGGCAGGGCGGCGCGCGGGCTGACGGCGGTGACGTTCGGGGGCGGGGCGCCGCGGGTGCGCTGGCGCGTCCAGGGCGCGGGCGCGCCCGACCCGGTGCGCGGGCCGCTGAACAACGGCGGGCTCCACGGGGAGCGGGAGGGCTGGCACCTGCCCGGTTTCGCCGACGGCGACTGGGAGAAGGTGGCCTTCCCGCGTGCCGTGCGGCACCAGGGCGTGACCTGGTACCGGACGACGTTCCGGCTGTCGGTGGACGAGGGCGTGGACGCCTCGGTGGGGCTGACCCTGCTGGACGAGCCGCACCGGTCCTACCGGGCGCAGGTCTTCCTGAACGGCTGGAACCTGGGCCAGTACGTCAACGACGTGGGCCCGCAGCACACGTTCGTCCTGCCGAACGGCATCCTGCGCACCCGTGACACCAACACGCTGGCCCTGGCCGTGCTGTCCGGGGGTGCGGGTGAGGCGGGTCCGGGACAGGTACGGCTGACGCTGCTGGGCCGCGCGGCCGGAGGGGTGCCGGTGGCGCCGGTGTCCTCCCCCGGCCGCTGAGCCCGCGCGCCCGCGCCGGGGCGCGCGGTGCGGAAGGCGTCCGCCTTCGGCCATGCCGGCGCAGGCGTCCACCATTTCGGCCATGTCGGCGCCGGCACCGCCCTGGAAGGGGTTCCAGTACCGCACCCGGGTGCGGGCGCTCGCCGCCAGGATGTCGGCGCCCGTGCCGAGGGCGGCGAAACCGAAGCTTCCCGCCCTAACTGTTCGAGATTTCGACATCTGCTCGTAAGGTCGAACGATGCCGTGGAGTCGAAGCGCTTGCGCGTCAATGGGTCGAACAGGAACCGTCCAGGAGGAGCGCCGCGAAAGAACCTTCCCCCGGTGCGGGCGGCACGGGGATGATGGGGGCGGTCCCGGCAGATCAACGGGGGAACAAGGGGAAAAGGTTGCGTAGGAAACGGGAGATGCGGCGCCTCGCCGACGCTCTCATCGACCCCATCCGGGTGCCGGTCCCCGCGGACCCGGAGACACTGTTCGCCGCGCTCGTCGACTCGGTCAGCGCCTGGCGCGGGCGGCGGGTCGTCGTCCGGCGGGAGA
Organism: Streptomyces sp. NPDC021356; assembly: GCF_040641015.1. Lineage (NCBI taxonomy): Bacteria > Bacillati > Actinomycetota > Actinomycetes > Kitasatosporales > Streptomycetaceae > Streptomyces > Streptomyces sp. NPDC021356. The sequence goes on from NZ_JBFACU010000009.1 coordinate 232,374, forward strand.
TCTTCCCGCCGCACACCGCGAGCGGGCTGTGGCTGGAGGGCGAGACACAGGACGTGGTGGTCGTCGACCGGCGGGCCGCCTCCTGGCACCAGATCGTGATCTTCTGCCACGAGGTGTGGCACATGAGCCGGCGCGACGCGGACGACGCGGCGGCCCCGGTCCCGCCCGGCGCCCCGCCCCGGCCCGTCGCCGCGCGCACCGACTTCAGCCTCGCCGACGAGCAGGAGGCCGACCGGTTCGGCATGCTCATGGGCGGCAGGCTGCGCACCTGGCTGGAGGAGACCCCGGCGGCCGCCGCGCCCCCGGCGGACACGGGCACCGAGGAGGACATCGCCGGGCGCATCGGGTCCGCGCTCAACTACCGTGGAGCGCACCGGCGATGAGCGGCCTGATCAACTACGTGAGCTGTGGTGCGCTGTGGCTGGGCCTGGCGGTGAAGACGCCCGACCTGGTGCGCCACCGGCACGACCCCTACCTGCGCGCGATCTGCGCGGTGCTGGCCCTGGCGGGCGTGTGCTTCCTCCTCGGGGCCGCCCCCACGGTCGGCGCGGTCAACCGGCTCAGCGGCGTGCCGAACCTCGCCGCGCCGCTCACCTACGCGTCGATCACCGCCTACAGCGCCGCCTCCCAGGTCCTCGTGGTCCACTGGCGCGGCGGGGACCGGGTGCGCCGCGTCACCCGCCGCTGGGTCGTCACCTACGCGTGCGTGGCCGTCGGCATCGCCGCCATGTTCGCGCTCGGCCGGGCGCCGGTGGAGCGCCGCACGGACCTGGACACGTACTACGCGACGACGCCCTTCATCGCCGAGATGATCGTGCTGTACCTGGCCGCGAACATCGCCGCGGTGAGCGTCACCACCGTCTCGGCGCTGCGCTGGGCGCGCCGGGTGCGGGGCTCGCTGCGCGCGGGCCTCGTGCTCCTGGGCCTCGGGTCGCTGTGCAGCGCGGGCTACGGCGTCACCAAGTCCGTGGCGGTCGCGGCCCGTTGGTGCGGGCGGGACTGGTCCTCGCTCAGCACCGACGTGTCCCCCGCCGCCGCGGCCCTGGGCGCGGTGGTCACCTCGGTCGGCATCCTCGTGCCGCTGGCCGGGCCCCGGCTCGCGCAGTGGCGGCGGTCCTGGCGGACGTACGTCCGGCTGGCACCGCTGGAGCGGGAACTGGACGACCTCCTCACCCGCCGCGCCCTCAGGCTGCCCCGCCCCCGCTGGGGCTCCCCCACCACACGGCTGATCTGGCGCCAGACCAGCATCCACAACGCGCTCAGCTACCTGGACGCCTTCTTCGACCGGGGCCTGTACGAGAGCACCCGCGCCAGGACCCTGGCGGCCGGGGGCGACGAGGAGCAGGCTCAGGCCGCCGCGTGGGCCGCGGTCATCCCCGCGGCACTGCGCCGGCACGGCGGCTCCACGGCGTGGGATGCGGACCCGGTCCGTACGGCGTCCGCGGCGGAGGCCGGCCTCGCGGCACTCGAAGCGGACGGCGCTCTCGCGGCGTTCGCCGCGGGCGGCCACCTCACGGCACTCGCAGCGGGCGGCCACCTGGCGGCGGCGGAAGCCGACGGGAGTCGTACGGCGCTGGAAGCCGACGGCGGCCTCACGGCGTTCGTGGCGGACGGCCACCTCACGGCGCTCGCGGCGGGCGGCCACCTGGCGGCGGGGGAAACCGACGGCAGTCGTACGGCGCTGGAAGCCGACGGCGGCCTCACGGCACTCGCGGCGGGCGGCCACCTCACGGCGGTGGAGGCCGAGGGCAGTCGTACGGCGCTGGAGGCGGTGGCGCGCGGTGCGGTGCCCGGCGGCGGTGCGCACGCCCAGGGCGCGTCCGGTCCGCGGCTGCGGGTACTCGACGGCGTCGGGCCGGTGGTGGGGCCCGAGGGCGTGGGCGGGCGGTGGCCGGTGCTGCTCGACGGGGTCGGACGGCCCCAGCCCGCCCCGGACGCGGAGCGGTTCGCCCCGGACGCGGAGCGGCTCGCCGCCGACGCGGAGCGGTTCGCCCCGGACGCGGAGCGGCCGGCGCCGGCCGCCGGGGAGCCGGTTCGGACCGCGCCGCCCGTGCCGGTCCCCGCGTCCCCGGCGGCACCCGGGGCGGACGGTGGGCCGGGCGGGCGGCCGGGCGGACGGGTGCCCGGGCCCGCGCTGCTCGTGCGGATCGCCGACGCGCTGGGCGCCGCGGAGCGGACCGCGCGCGGCTCGCATCCGTCGGAGGCGGTGTGACGGGGACACCGGTACCAGGAGCGGCACCTGCGTCAGCGCCTTGGCCTGCGGTGGGGGCGCGGCGCCCGCGGGCCGTCCGGCCGGGCGGGCGGGGGTGGCGCGGATGAGCCTCGTCGTCTACCTCGCGGCCGGCCTGTTCGGGCTGTCGGCCGTCGTGCTGTGCAGGCGGCCGATGCGGGCCGTACGGGACCCGCTGACCGTGTCGACGTGCGTGGCCATCGTGCTCGGCTCGCTGGTGTTCGTCTGCTCGGCGCCGCTGACCCTGGCCGCCGTCAACGGCCTCACCGGCATCCCCAACTTCGGCGCCCCGCTGACGTACGGCATGCTCTGCGCGTACAGCTGCTCGCTGCTGATCCTGCTGATCCACTGGCGGGGCGGTCCCCGCGAGCAGGTCCGGCGGATGGTGCTGCGCAGCATCGCCGCGTACGTGCCGCTGGTCGCCGCCATCGTCGTGCTGTTCATGCTGGGCGACGCCCGCACCGAGCGGCTCAACGACCTCGACACGTACTACGCCAACACGCCGTACCTGTGCGAGATGATCCTGCTCTACCTCATCGGCCACAGCGCGGCGACGCTGGCGATGTGCGCGCTGTGCGTGAAGTGGAGCCGCGAGGTCACCGGGCTGCTGCGGACCGGGCTGCGGCTGATCCTCGCCGGGTCGGCGCTGGACGTGGTGGGCTTCCAGCTGACCAAGTACACGGCGGTCGCGGCACGTTGGACGGGTCACGACCTGGACGTGCTGTCCACGCAGGTCGCCCCGCCGCTGGCCGCCCTCGCCGCGCTGCTGTGCTCGGCCGGCTTCGTGCTGCCCCGGCTGCTGCCGTCGGTCCTCGCGCAGGTGCGCAGCCTGGACGACTACCGCAGCCTGGGGCCGCTGTGGACGCGGGTGCGGTTCGTGTCGACCGCGCCCAAACCGCCCAGCGGCTGGTGGCAGTTGCCGCGGGCGCGCCTGCACTGGCGCGAGGTGTCCATCCACGACGCCCTGCTGGGCCTCGCCCCGTACTTCGACGACTCGGTCCGCGAACGCGCCCTGGCCGCCGCCCGGCGCGCGGGCCGCACCGCGCACGACGCCCGGATCGCGGCGGAGGCCGCGATGCTCGCCGACGCCGCGCGCCGCGCCGCCGCCCGCGAGGAGCCCCTGCCGACGCCGAGCGGCTACCGCCTGCACGCCACGGAGGTGTCCGGCACGAGCGGGCTGGTGGAACTGGCGCAGGCGCTGGTCCGGCCGCCCGCCGGCACCCCCGTACGGGGAGGAACGGTGCGGACCTCCCATGGCTGAGCCCGTGATCCACCCAAGGAGTCCCATGCCCCGGTCCCTGTCCTCTCCGTCCCCCCGCTCCCGCCGGCGCAGAGCCGTCGTCGTCGGTGCCGGCCTGGCCGGCATGCTGGCCGCGGCGGCCCTGTCCCCCGTCGTGGACGAGGTCGTCGTACTCGACCGGGACGAGCTGCCCGACGGGCCGGAGCACCGCAAGGGGCTGCCCCAGGGCCGCCACGCCCATCTGCTGATGGCCGGCGGCCTGGCCGCCATGGAGGAACTGGTGCCCGGCGGCGGCGTGCGCGAGCGGCTGCTGGCGGCGGGCGCCCGGGAGATACCCCTCGGCTCGGGCATGCTGGCCCTCACCTCCGAGGGCTGGTTGCGGCGCTGGCGGCACGACGGTCCGCGCATGCTCAGCTGCACCCGGGCCCTGCTGGACTGGACCGTGCGGGACGCCGTCCTCACGCACACCAGGGCGGAGGTCCGCAGGGCCCGGGCGGTGGGGCTGGTGGGCGACGCGGAGCGCGTGCGGGGCGTACGGATCGCGGCGACCGGCCCCCGGGGGACGGAAGGGGCGACAGGGGCGGGAACAGGAGCGGGCGCGGGTGAGGAGACCGAACTCGCCGCCGACTTCGTCGTCGACGCGAGCGGGCGCGGCTCACGGATCGTCACCTGGCTGGAGGAGATCGGCGTCGCGGGCGTGCGGACGAAGAGCGTCGACTGCGGCCTGGTCAACGCCACCCGCGTCTACCGCACGCCGGTGGGGGCCGAGCAGTTCCCGCTGACGATCGTGCAGGCCGACCCGTACCGCTGCGAGCCGGGCCGCAGCGGCATGGTCCTGCCGATCGAGCGGGACCGCTGGATGGTCAGCCTCGCCGGGACGCGGGGCGGCGGCGAGCCCCCGGCCGACCCGGAGGGCTTCCTGGCCTACGCGCTCGCGCTGCCGGACCCGCTGGTGGGCCGCCTCGCCTCCGGCGCCGAACCCCTCACCGGCGTGCACATCAGCCGCAGCACCAGCAACGTACGGCGGTACCTGGAGAAGACCGCGCGCTGGCCGGAGCGCTTCGTGGCCCTCGGCGACGCGGTCGCCACCTTCAACCCGGCGTACGGGCAGGGCATGTCGGTGGCCGCGCTCGGCGCGCGGCTGCTGGCCGAGGAGGTACGGCGCACCGGCCCGGACGCGGCCGGCCTGGCCCGCCGGGTGCAGCGCGGGGCCGCCCGGTCGGTCGGCGCGGCCTGGGCGGCGGCGGTCGGCCAGGACGTCTGGTACCCGGACACGCGCGGCGCCCGCCCGACCCCGGCGGACCGGCTCACCACGGCCTACAGCCGCCGGCTGACCCGGACCGCCACCGGCTCCTACCGGGCGGCGGCGGCCCTGTGGGACGTGACGAGCCTGCGCACCGGACCGGAGCGCCTCTTCCGCCCCGGCACCCTCCTCGACGTCGCCTGCGGGCCCCTGCTGCCCCCGCTGTCCGGCCCCCCGCTGACGGCGTCCGAACGCAAGGTCCTGGCGGAACTGGAGCGGACGGGGGCGGAGGCCGGTACGGGACGGTGACGCGCGGCACCGGAGCGCGCGGAGCCGGAGCGCGCGGGGCCGGAGCGCGCGGGGCCGACGGGCTCGGGGCCGACGGCGCGGAGCCGGAGCGTGCGGGGCCGACGGGGGCGGAGGCCGGTACGGGACGGTGAACGCGCGGAACCGGAGCGCGCGGGGCCGACGGGCGCGGAGCCGGAGCGTGCGGAGCCGACGGGGGCGGGGCCGACGGGCGCGGAGCCGGAGCGTGCGGAGCCGACGGGCTCGGGGCCGACGGGCGCGGGGCCGACGGGCGCGGAGCCGGAGCGTGCGGAGCCGACGGGCGCGGAGCCGACGGGCGCGGAGCCGGAGCGCGCGGGGCCGACGGGCGCGGAGCCGTGGCCGGGGGGCCGCGGGCGCCGGTGCGCGCTGCCCCGGCCGCCCTCAGCCCGCGAACGCCGGCTGGGGCAGGCCGCTGCCCGCGTCCGGTACCACCAGCAGGGAGCCCGCCACCGGGGGCGGGGCGCCGAGGCCGGTGCGGGCCGTGGTGACGTACAGGTCGGTCAGCCCGGCACCGCCGAAGGCGCAGGCCGTGGGGCGCGGGACCGGCAGGGCGACGACCCGGTCCAGCGCGCCGTCGGGCGTGTAGCGCCGGACGGCGCCGCCGTCCCACAGCGCCACCCACACGCACCCGTCCGCGTCGACGGTGAGCCCGTCCGGGAAGCCGGCGCCCTCCTCCACCTGTGCCAGCGGCCGCCTGTTCACGACCTGCCGGCCGCCGTCGAGGACGACGTCGAGGACGTCGATCCGGCGGGTCGGTGTGTCCACGTAGTACATGCGGCGGCCGTCGGGGCTCCAGCCGGTGCCGTTGCTCACCGTCACGTCGGTCAGAACGGGCTCGGCCGTACCGTCGCCGGTGAGCCGGGTCAGCGTGCCGCCGCCCCTGGCCTCGTCGTAGCGCATGGTGCCCGCCCACAGGGAGCCGTCGGGTGCCACGGCCGCGTCGTTGCCGCGGCGGCCGGGCACCGGGTCGCGGTGCAGCCAGCGGAAGGCGCCCTCAGGGCCGGGGCCGACCAGGGCCACCCCGTCGCGCAGGTTCAGCACCAGGCCGCCGCCGGTACGGGGCTTGGCCGCGCCCACGTGCTGCCCGGTGGTGCGGACCGTGCGCCGGCCGGACGCCGGATCGTAGGAGTGCACCCGGGAGGCGAGGATGTCGACCCAGAGCAGCACGCCCGCCGCCGGGTCCCACGTCGGACCCTCGCCCAGCTCGGCCCGGGCCCGTACCACCACCTCGCACGCCGCCGCCGTCATGCCGCGCTCCGGTGGCCGAGGCGCTCCGACAGCTCGGCGGCGCCCTTCACCGCGAGCTGTTCCAGCTCACCCCTGCGCTCCTCGCTCCAGCGGATCATCGGCACGGAGATGGACAGGGCCGCGACCACCTGGCCGGTACGGTCGCGCACGGGGGCGGCCACGCAGCTGACGTCGGGGTTCGACTCGCGGTTCTCCACGGCCAGGCCGCGGCGCCGGATCTCGGTCAGGGCCTCGCGCAGGGCGGCGGGGTCGGTGATGCTGTCGGGGGTCATCGCGACCAGTTCGGCGCCGTCCGGGACGCGGGCGGCGAGTTCGGGCTCGGGGAGGGAGGCGAGCAGCATCTTGCCGACCGAGGTGCAGTGGGCCGGGAGCCGGCGGCCGGCCGCGGAGACCATGCGGACCGCGTGCGTGGAGTCGACCTTGGCGATGTAGATGACGTCGGCGCCCTCCAGGATCGCCACGTGCACGGTCTCGTCGCAGGTCTGAGCGACGGACCGGGCGACCTGCTGGCCCTCGGCGGCGAGGTCGAGCTGTTCGGCGTAGCGGCTGCCGAGCTGGTACGGGCGTACGCCGAGCCGGTAGCGTCCGGGCCGGCCGGTCACCGGGACGATGTACTGGCGGGCGGCGAGCGTGGTGACCAGTTCGTGCACCGTGGTGCGCGGCAGCTGGAGCCTGCGCACGATGTCGGGGGCGGAGAGCGTGCCGTCCCCGTCGAGGAACAGCTCGAGTATGTCGAGAGCCCGGGTCACGGCAGGTACGAGGCGTCCCACGACCGGTCCCCTCCCTGAATCAAGGCCTGTTCGAGATTTCAACAGACGATCGGCATGACGAACAGCATGACGAACACAGGCTAGCCATCGCGGGGGGTGCGGGCAATGGGGCGGGAGGGGGTGAGGGATGAGTGATCGGGGGCGGCGCGCAGGAAGAGAGCGACGGGACGGCAGGGCGAGGAGCGGCGCGGGCAGGAGAGCGACGGGTGGCGGGACGAGGAACGGCGCGGGCAAGAGAACGGCGGGGCGGCAGGGCGAGGAGCGGCGCGGGCAGGAGAGCGACGGGTGGCGGGACGAGGAACGGCGCGGGCAAGAGAACGGCGGGGCGGCAGGGCGAGGAGC